>NZ_JBIWKI010000020.1:0-166038 GCF_044765565.1 Streptomyces sp. NPDC102437
ACGTATGGACGGGCGGTGACCAGTGCTCAGGGCAAGGCCCGGGAGGCCATCGCCCTGTACAAGGAAGGCAAGCAGGACTACGAGACGGCCGCTGCTGAGTTCCAGCAGAAGGCGGAGGCGTACAACGCGGTCCGCAACACCGACCATCCGCTGCCGCATCCGGGAAAGTTCTCCGATCCGGGGCTGGCCAAGCGGCAGCTTGCGCAGGAGCTGCTGCAACAGGCGCGGCAGATGCGCGACGAGGAGGCCGAGACGGCCAAGGGCGCGGTCGCCGCTGCGATGGCACACGCGCCGAAGGAACCCACCGGCCTGGACCGCCTCAAGCGGGAGGTCTACGACCACGCCCTGGGCCAGGGCATCGAGCTCGCCCACTTCAGCGGCGGGATCGTCAAGGGCGGTGCCGGGCTGGTCAACTTCCTCCGCTCGGTCAACCCGACGGACCCGTACAACCTGACCCACCCGGCCGACTACTACAAGGGCGTCCACACCACACTCGCCGGCCTCGTCTCCACCGTCGCCAACCCCGACCGGGCCCTCAAGAGCGCCTGGGACGCGGCCAAGGGCGACCCCAGCGAGTTTGTCGGCCGACTGGTGCCGGAACTCATCGGCACGAAGGGGGCGGGCGGCGGCAAGTCCCTGCTTCGGATCGGGGTGAAGGACGGTCTCAAGGACGGCGCCAAGTCCACCGCCCGCACGGAGGCTCACGACCTGGCGAAGGTCTCGAAGCCCGACAAGACTACAGAGAAGGACCCGTCGGACCCGATCGACCTCGCCACCGGCACGATGTATCTGCCGCAGACGGACATTGCCCTGCCGGGCGTGCTGCCGTTGGTCTTCCGCCGCCGGGTGGCATCGGACTACCGGACCGGGATCTGGTTCGGCCCCTCCTGGTCGTCCACCGCCGACCAACGTCTGGAGATCGACTCCGAGGGTGTCGTGTTCGTCTGCGAGGACGGCCTGCTGCTGTCCTATCCGCACCCCGCCCCCGGTGTCCCGGTCATGCCCAGTCATGGCCCTCGCTGGCCGCTCGACCTGGACGTCCACGGCGACTACACGGTCACCGAACCCGAGACCGGCCGAATACGGCACTTCAGCCCGCACGGCGCAGACGTTGCTCTGCTGACAGAGATCGACGACCGGAACGGCAACTGGATCACCTTCGGGTACGACGAGTCGGGGGCGCCCATCGAAATCGTCCACGGCGCCGGCTACCACCTGAAACTCACCACCGCCGAAGGCCGGATCACGGCCCTGCACCTGGCCGCCGCAGGACCGGGCGGAACCGATCAGGAGATCCTCCGCTACGGATACACGGCCGGGCACCTCACCGAGGTCACCAACTCCTGCGGGCGGCCGCTCAGGTTCACGTACGACGAGAGGTCCAGGATCACATCCTGGACCGACACCAACGGCAGCAGCTACTCGTACGCATATGACGATCAGGACCGCTGCGTGGCCGAAGGCGGCGCGGCCGGACACATGACCCTCCGTCTCGACTACGACGGCACCGACCCCAAAACCGGTTCGCGCATCACCACCGCCACCTCTGCCGGCGGCGCCGTACACAAGTACGTCATCAACGACTCGCACCAGGTCATCGCCGAGATCGATCCGCTGGGCGCCGTCACCCGATTCGAGCGCGACCGTTACAACCGCCTGCTCTCCCGCACCGACCCGCTCGGCCGCACCCTTCTGCTGCGCCACGACGACGCGGGCAATCTGACGTCGGTGGTCCGCCCCGACGGTCGCGAATCCACGGCGGAGTACAACGAACTGGGTCTGCCCATACGGGTGACCGCCCCGGACCGGACGTCGGTGGTCCAGGAGTACGACGCCAGGGGCAATCGCATCGCGATGACCGATCCTTCCGGTGCCACAACCCACTACGCCTACGACCAAGCGGGCCACCTCACAGCGGTGACCGACGCCTTGGGCCGCACCGGGCGTATCCGCTGCAATGCGGCTGGTCTCCCTGTCGAGGTCACCGACCCGCTGGGGGCCGTAACCCGTTTCGAGCGGGACGGCTTCGGCCGCCCGGTCTCCATAACCGACACCCTCGGAGCGACCGCCCGCATCGAGTGGACGCCCGAGGGCAAGATGGCCCGCCGCACCGAGGCGGACGGCACCACACAGTCCTGGCTCCACGACGGCGAAGGCAACTGCGTCGCGCACACCGACGCCATGGGTGCCCGGTCCCATTTCGAGTACACCCACTTCGACCTCATGTCAGCCCGTACCGGCCCCGACGGCGTGCGCTACGAATTCGATTACGACAAGGAACTACGCCTGACCCAGGTGCTCAACCCGCAGGGCCTGAGCTGGAACTACGCGTACGACGAGGCAGGTCGCCTCGTATCCGAAACCGACTTCGACGACCGCACGCTCACCTACGATCACGACTCTGCTGGCCGGCTCACCGCGCGCACCGACGCACTCGGCCAGACGATCCGCTACGAGCGCGACGAACTCGACCGCATCACCACCAAGGACGCCAACGGTTCGGTCACCACATTCGCATACAACCTCTCCGGCCAACTCGCCGAGGCAATCGGCCCAGATGTCGCGATCACGTATCTTCACGACCGCCTCGGACGCCTCAAGGCCGAGACCGTGAACGGCCGCACGCTGGCCTTCGGCCACGACGAGCTGGGCCGCCGGAACTCCCGAACCACCCCCACCGGCGCGGTGAGTTCCTGGACCTACGACGCGGCAGGCCGACGCGACACGCTCACCACATCCGGACGGACCCTCACCTTCGAGTACGACGCGGCAGGCCAGGAGCTTATCCGCCACATCGGGCAGACCGTGACTCTCGCGTCCCGGTACGACACCCAGGGCCGCCTCACCACCCAGCGCGCCACCACCGCCGACCGCACCATCCAACGCCGCGACTACACCTATCGTGCCGACGGCAACCTCATCGGCATCGACGACCACCTCTCCGGCCCCCGCCGCTTCGACCTGGACATAGCGGGCCGGGTCACGGCGGTGCACGCCACCGGCTGGACGGAGCGGTACGCGTACGACGAGGTCGGCAACCAGACAGACGCCGCCTGGCCCGCCTCCCACCCCAGCCAGGAAGCGACGGGTCCCCGCACCTACGCCGGAACCACCATCACCCGAGCGGGAAACGTCCGATACGAACACGACGCACTCGGCCGGATCACCCTCCGCCAGAAAACCCGCCTCTCGAGGAAGCCGGACACCTGGCGTTACGAATGGGACGCGGAAGACCGGCTGACGGCGGTCACCGCGCCGGACGGCACGCGCTGGCGCTACACGTACGACCCACTCGGTCGTCGAGTCTCCAAACAACGGCTGGATGCCGACAACGAAACCGTGGTGGAACAGACCACCTTCGTCTGGGACGGCACGACGCTGTGCGAGCAGACAACCCGCTCGCCTCAGCTTCCGAACCCAATCACCCTGACCTGGGACCACGCCGGACTGCGCCCCCTCACCCAGACCGAACGCATCGCCCTCCCGGACGCCCCTCAGACCGAAATCAACGACCGCTTCTTCAGCATCGTCACCGATCTCATCGGCAGCCCGACCGAACTCGTCGACGAACAAGGCGACATCGCCTGGCGCACGCGTACCACCCTGTGGGGCACCACCACGTGGAATACGAGCGCGACAACACACACGCCGCTCCGCTTCCCAGGCCAGTACTTCGATCCCGAAACCGACCTCCATTACAATTTCCACCGGTACTACGACCCGGAAACCGCACGGTACCTCTCGCAGGACCCCTTGGGTCTCGCTCCAGCCCCCAACCCTGCGTCCTACGTCAGAAATCCGCACGCATGGTCCGACTCGCTGGGACTCGCGCCGGGTTGCGACGAGCCCGAGCGCGGAAAATTTGAATTCCGGAAGCCAAACCCTGACTTTCCTCCCGATCCACAAGCTGTAGATGCAATGAGGTCGGCTCCTGTCGGCGGAAACGTGGACTGCTCAGAGATTGCGGAGCACATCCTAAAAAGAACGGACGGCAAAGGAAAGATAATAAACTTCACAGCATATGGCGATCCCGAGATCAGGATCCCACAGAATGGCGGACAGATGTCTACCGAATTCAGATACCATGACGTATACACAGATGGGCGATACGTCTACGATCCAGAGATGGGAGTTGATCCGATCCCGTACGGGGATTACGAACGCGCAATAAGACTCGAGAATCCAGGGAAAAAGCTTGTCGTCTCGAACGGTGGATATTCTGGACCGCTGTGGTGAAATTCCGGAGGAGCATAAAATGACTTCACGAGCGACGCGATGCATGGCACTTCTGGCTAGATTCGGTGAGCTGGCCTGGTTCAAGCTCACATCAGGACCAGATCCCCTTCGCGGCTACCAGCAAGTCCCTTACCTTGCATGGCGATACACCTCGCCAGAAGAGAGGACGACGGAAATCTTCGAGAGCGCAGTGAGTCATGCCCCGATGCAGCTCGAATGGACCTTCGATCCATCTGCAAGGAATTGGTTCATCACCCCCTCCCGCATCGTCCAAGAATTGAAAGAGCGCGGCAATTCTAAATTCCAGGAGATCATGTGCGAAATCAAAGATGAAGACCAAGAATTTTGCATCGCAGCTCTACACGATTTCGATAGAATGATTGATTTCTTGGAAGACATCCCGTTCCCCGCGGAGGGCACGTAGACGCGACAAGCGGTGGCGATTACGTGATTACTCTGCCGAGGATTCTGATCCCGCTTGCGGGGTTTGCATCGCCAGGACGCAGGGGCTGTGTTGCCCCGTCCCGCAAGGGATCGGCGTGGCCCCGGCGGTCGGCCGGGCCCGGTCAGCCGGACGTTGCCGTTGTCGCCGTCTCCCGCCGCACCGTAGTAGCGACAGTCGCCGAGCCGACCACGCGGGTGCCGTCGTAGAGGACGACCGCCTGGCCGGGGGCAACGCCGCGGACCGGATCGGTGAAAGTGACGTGGAGCGTGCCGTCGACGAGTTCGGCCGTGACCTAGGTCTCGCCGCCGTGGGCGCGGAGCTGGGCGGTGTAGGTGCCGGGGGCGGACGGTGCCGCACCAGCGGGGCTTGATGGCGGTGAGGGCGGTGACGTCGAGGGACTCCGCCGGGCCGACCGTCACCGTGTTGTTGACCGGGGAGATGTCCAGGACGTAGCGCGGCTTGCCGTCGGGGGCGGGGTGGGCCAGGTTTTTATCGGCCGAAGTGGTGGACTGAAACATTTGAAAACAGCGGTAAAAGCGGCGGCTATCAACTCTCCACCCACGAACCCTCGGGCAAACCGATCACTTATCAAGAATATGGGACCTACCCGTCGCCAGACAATCCCAAGCCAGGCGGCGAGCGCTGGGTGTTCGGAAGTGATGGGTCCGCCTCCTACACCCCAACTCACTATCAGACGTATATTATGGGAAGGAGTCCCAGATGGATGGAGTAATGAAAGAAGAAGCGCGGGCAATCCACGTCGCCCCGTGGATGCATATCGTCACGGAAGACGGTGGCCTGCATCTCGATGAACTCCTGCCCGCGTCGGGCAGTGTTTACGTGGCGCGTCTGAATGGTCGCGATATGCCCGATGAGGTGTCAGTGTTTCAGCGGTTTTGGGAAACCCTGAAGTTTCCTGAATATTTTGGATGGAACTGGCACGCATTCTACGATTGTCTCCGTGACCTTCAATGGCTTTCTGCGGGTTATCACATCCTGATCATCGAATCCGCCGAGAGCATCCTTCCTGATGATGACGTAGCTCGCGAGGAGTTTTTCGGATCCCTTTGGCGTGCCGGTCAGCGGTGGTCCTACACCAAGCGGCCTGAAGGGGTGAAGCTCAGTAAATTCTCCGTTGTCCTCTCATGCGGCAAGGAGTTCGAGTCCGGCCTCGCGATACGCCTTGGAAAATTTCAGGACCAACGTCACGCCTGAAGGTGTGCAGATCTTTAGCTGCTCTGTTGTTCCGAGAGCAGGGATGTGGGGGGTGACGGCGGCAGTGCTCAAACACGCTTTTAGCACAGGAGGACCCGGACGACCTCTTGCAGGACGTCTCCGCTGATGAGTCGGCAGGCGAACGTGTGACGCCACTGATGGGGCGTCGGGTGTACTGGTCAGTCGCGTTCGTCACGGATCTCGCAGGTCGCCAGCCAGCGGCCGAAAAGTGCCGATAATTCCCGTCCACCAGTGGGAGGTTGCCCGAGACGTTGGCGCGTTGGCGCGTTGGCGCGGAAACAAACAGGCCAGTCGAGGACTTCGCCTATCTATTCGGGCAAGCCGAGTGCGCCAGCACATTCGTCGTTGCCGATCGATACGCGGCCGACAACGAAACCCATCACTCATCAAGTGGTCTTGTCCCGATCGCTGGCTGGTGACAGGAATCCGCGAGGGATCCAGCGGCACCTTCATGCAGTCAAGTTACGGCCGCAGCTACTGCATGCGCCAACTCCAGGAGTAACGCGATGAATGAATGGCTGACGGAGACGCCGAATACAGACAAGGCATGGTCCAGACTGACTCCGTCGGCGATCAATAGTGTCTCTCGGTACGACGCCTGCCGATTGGAAATCGAGCGATCTCGGGTTGCACCTAGCATTCGCGGGAAAATTACAGATCCAGTGTATTCCGTGAAGAACCTTTTCTCGTCCTGGGAACATCTTGTGCGCAGGATGGAGTCCGACTGGAAACTACCGGGGCAGTACCCGATCAGCGCTTACATCAATGATCTGAATGCGCGTGATCAGTTGCAGACTGCCATGGGCACATTGACCGACGAGGCCCAAGCGGAGCTGTCCGCTCTGCTGGCAGCATTGGATGCGCGCTTCGTGCACGAGTCGGTGCCGGACGAGGTGGGGGAGCTCCGCCCGTGGCTGAAGCCGTCCTCGGGTGAAGAGCCGCATGGATTCTGGCTGCGCAAGCCTCGTGGTCGCCCTTGGTAGACCGAAAGCCCGCCTCCCGGTGGTAGGGGGATCGCCCTGCGCAAGGGACTCACAACGCCCCGTGGTACGTCTCCGCAGGGCCGTCGGTCGGCGGCGCGACAAGCTCCCTCCGGGAGCCAGGCAGATAAAATCAAAGCACTCAAATCAGAGGGGCGGGCGTGAGTTTCGCTGAATTGACCGTCTCACCCGGGGCACCGGCACTCCCGGGCCGCGTGCAGTGCGCTTCGGCGAATAGATCGCGGGCGGCGTCGAAGAGAGGGCAAAGGGCGGCACGCTCCGCAAGCGCCGCGAGCACCGCAAGTACCACAGAGACGAGAGGCACGGCTTCAGCAACGAAAGGGTCCTGGAGATCCTGAAGAACCCGGATGCGGCGTACCAGTCGGAGGGCACCGCGGGAAAGCTCATCTTCCGGCAGGGCGAGGACATCGTCGTGACCCATGGGTGAGGTTCCCAAGCCGGCCAGGCCGTCACGGCGTACGGCCCGTCGGGCACCAAAGGCTTGTCCGGTGCAAACGCGCTGGGCGGCAAGGTCACGGACCCGGGTGCGCCGGTCACCGACAGGGGCATCGTGGAGGGAAGGATTCCAGGAAACGGCGGAGTCATGACCGCGCGGAATGATTGGGGGAAAAGCGACCATGAGATTGGCCTTCGGCAACGACTGGCACGCGACGGTGACAGTCGATCCGCTGCCCATCATGCCCCGCTTCTCGGGCAACTCCGTGGACATCGCGCACTACGCGGACGTGAAGGAACGTGAGCGGTTCCTCCTGGCCACTTTCGGCAGCCAGGAACGGTTGTGGGATACGCCCGACGTCCTCCGGTTCGACCCGGACAGTCGGAAACTAGCCGGTGCCGAGTTCCAAATGCCGGCGGAGTCCGCTTCCATCGAGGACACCGCCCGCGTCATCCCCCTGCCCGCAGTACGCCCGGGTGGGCTCCGTGCGGACGAGGTCCGGGACTTCCGGCTGGAGATGTGCAAGGTGCTGTGCCGCACTCCCGGGGACACCGTGCTGACCAGTCTGCGCGACCGCGATGTCCTCGGCGAGCCGCTAGAGGCCCGCATCGGCATCGCCCCCGATGTGGCCCTCCTCGTCCAGCACGGCACCGTCGTCGGCTGGAGTCTCACGGATCCGGCGCGTTACCTGACTCAGGCGTTCGCAGCCCCTGACCCCAACCCGCCGTTCCCCGCTACCCGACGGCTGCTCACCGAGTGCCTGGACCTGATCACTGAGCCGGTGGTCGGCGACGTGATGGACGGCGAACCGGCCGCCCTGGCCAGGCTCAGGTCCGCCGACCAGGCCCTGCGCACTCAGCACGAGGACCGCTCCCGGGCCGACGCACTGCTCGCGCTCATCGCCAACCTCGTGGAGGACCATCGAAACTGGTGACGGACAGCCGAAGAAGCTGAGGCGAACTTGGCGCTGTAGGAGCCGAAAGCGCCCTCGTGGGTGCCGACCTTCGTGCCCGACTCGTCGACGATGTCGCCCTCGGCGGTGCCGAGCCGACTCGCCAGGAAGCCCTGGGTGTCGCCGTCCGCGATGAAGCAGCTGTCGTGGCTGTCGGGCTTCTTGGCGACGGCCAGGCCCCGTGCGTCCCACCCGCGCCCGCATGGGTGAAAGCGGGACTCTACCGGCGGGCGTGGAGTCGACCAGGGCGGGACCGAGCCGGAGGCCCGGGGCAGAACGGGTGGCGGTCAGGTAGCGAGCGCCAGCTCGAACCAGACGGTCTTGCCGCCCCTGCCCAGCTCACCTTCCCCTATGGCGCACCCGCCCCACCGGTCGGCGACAAGTTCGAGAATGGCCATCCCCCGCCCGGCCTCGGCGTTCGGCCCGACGCCCGACGTGTACGGCTTGGGCAGATCCGGACTGAGATCCCAGACGCTCACCCTGAGCACGGGGTGCCGCCACTGGAGTCGCACCCCGGCCGGCCCCAGGGCGTACCGGACGGAGTTGGTGGTCAGCTCTGACGTCAACAACTCGGCCCGATAGGCGAGTTCGTCCAGCTCGTGCGCACCGAGGATGACCCGGAGGGTGGTTCGGGCGATACGCGGACCGCGCGGGTCGCGGGGAAAGACGAGTTCATAACTCCAGGGGTCGGCGAACGGGATGGGGGCGGGGTGGAGGTCGTGCGAGCTGTCGGGAACGTGCGGGATGGGGTGGTCGGTCCTCACGGGCACCTCCTGGGGTGCGTGCGGGCGGGTTAAGTGGGCACGTGCCAAGGGTGGTTGCGGATGCTGTGCCGTAAGTGGCGGTGGCAATGCCGATCCGGGCCTGCTCCCCGGGTGGGCAGGGCGGATCAGTGCGCTTCCGTCGGTAACGGTGAGCGATTGGCACACATCGAAGAGTAGAGGCCATCCACATAACGGTGCTACCAAGTCACTCCGAAGGGTTAACTTCCCGATTTCGATGGACCGAGGTGATTCCGCCGGAAACACTGTGCGCGATCCCAAGAGAGGACGAGAACGACACATGGCACCGCGACATGCCCCCACCATCCTCCAGCGCCGATTCGGCATCGAGTTGCGACGACTCCGAGAGGCCTCCGGCATGACGGCCCCGGAGGCCGCGGGCCTGCTGGGAACCGACCGGACGGTCATCTCCAATGTGGAGGCAGGGCGGTTCGGGATCAGCGAGGAGCGCCTGCGGCGCCTGGGCAGCATCTACGAATGCGACGAACCAGATCTGATCGATGCACTGGCAGACATGACAGGCGGCCGCAAGACGGGCTGGTGGGAGGAGTACCGCGGCAAGATCCCGCCGGGCTTTCTGGATGTGTCAGCGCTGGAGAGCTACGCCGTTCGCCTGCGCACGGTCCAAACAGCGCATCTACCCGGCCTGTTCCACACAGAAGACCACGCACGCGCCATCTTCGAACTTTTCGTCCCGGCTCTACCCCGCCTCGAAGTTGAACTACGGGTGGCGCACCGCATGGCCCGCCAGTCCCAGGTCGCTGGAGTTCACGCGATTCCCTACTCCGGCGTGATTCACGAAGCAGCGATCAGGATGCAACTCGGAGGCCGCAGCGCCGCGCGCGCCCAGCTGCTGCACCTGCTGGATGCCAGCGAACGCGCCAACGTGACGCTCCAGGTCATCCCCTTCGCGGCGGGCGGTTACCCGCTCCTTGGGGACTCTTCCGTCCTGTACGCGGTGGCGCCCAACCAACACCTGGACACGGTGCAGATGGACTCGCCGACTGGGGCAGTGTTCATCGACTCCCCCACGCAACTGACCAACTTCCGCACCAGGCTGGACTTGGTCGAGAAGGTGGCGTTGACTCCCACCAAGTCCAGAGATTTCATCCGTTCGGTTGCCAAGGAGCTGTAAGAGGTGCCTCAGATGTCCGGCCTTCGCTGGGTGAAGTCGTCATTTTCTGACGCGGGTGGGAACAACTGCGTCGAGATTGCCACGACAGAGGACGAAGGCATCGCAATCCGGGAGAGCGAGCGGCCAAGCATCGCCCTGGTGACAAGTCAGGCAGCACTCCGGGCTCTTCTGCTCGGAGTGAAGAGCCGAGGCTGCTGACACGTCGCGATGCAACCGTCAGACGGTCAACAGGTCCTCAGCCACAGCAGCCTGCAGAACACGAAGCTTCACGCTGTTGCCTTCTCCTTCTGCCAGGACAGTTCGTGGGCAATCTCTCCCCCGCTGACTCGGGGCACTCCGCCGTAACGACCACGCAGATAGCCGCGCTCCAGGTTCTCGCTATCCTTCGGACGGGCGGCGGTCACGGGGTAGAGCTCGGTCGTGCCCGACCTGCTCTTGGTCGTGATCCACACCTGGTCACGGCCGAGCGGGCGGTCCAGCACCTCGCTGCCCAGCAGGGTCGCATCGTGCGTCGCGAAGATCAGCTGTGCGTTGCGCGGTTTGGCCTTCGGGTCCTGGAAGATCCGTACGACCTCCGCCGCCAGGGTCGGGTGCAGGCTGGAGTCCAGTTCGTCCACAAGGAGTACGGCGCCCTTGTCGAGCACCATTCCGCCTCGACGCGCTCGTCCGAAAGCTCGAACCCGTACGTGAACCGGGTCCGGCTGCGGCCGAGAGTGAGGTCCACCGCGCAGAGGCTGGTCTCACCTGCGGACGATCCGCAGGTGCGGCCCATGACGCCGCTCCCTGCCGTGCCGGCCCCGTCCCTCGGCCCGCGGCAGCTCCCTGGCTGATCGCGCCTCGGTCCTTCAGCCGGACGTCGTCGCCCTCTCCCGCCGCACCGTAGTCGCGATCGTCGCCGAGCCGACGACACGGGTGCCGTCGTAGAGGACGACCGCCTGGCCGGGGGCCACGCCCCGTACCGGCTCGGTGAAGGTGACGTTCAGCGTCCCGTCGACCAGCTCCGCCGTCACCTCGGTCTCGCCGCCGTGGGCGCGTAGCTGGGCGGTGTACGTACCGGGGCCGGCCGGGGGCGTACCGCACCAGCGGGGCTTGATGGCGGTGAGGGCGGTGACGTCGAGGGACTCCGCCGGGCCGACCGTCACCGTGTTGTTGACCGGGGAGATGTCCAGGACGTAGCGCGGCTTGCCGTCGGGGGCGGGGTGGCCGATGCGCAGGCCCTTGCGCTGGCCGATGGTGAAGCCGAAGGCGCCCTCGTGGGTGCCGACCTTCGCGCCCGACTCGTCGACGATGTCGCCCTCGGCGGTGCCGAGCCGGCTCGCCAGGAAGCCCTGGGTGTCGCCGTCCGCGATGAAGCAGATGTCGTGGCTGTCGGGCTTCTTGGCGACGGCCAGGCCCCGGCGCTCGGCCTCGGCGCGGATCTCGTCCTTGGTGGTGAGGGTGTCGCCGAGCGGGAACATCGCGTGGGCGAGCTGCTTCTCGTCCAGGACGCCGAGGACGTACGACTGGTCCTTGGCCATGTCGGAGGCGCGGTGCAGTTCGCGGCTGCCGTCCTCCTTGAGGACGACGGTGGCGTAATGGCCGGTGCAGACCGCGTCGAAGCCGAGCGCGAGGGCCTTGTCCAGGAGCGCGGCGAACTTGATCTTCTCGTTGCAGCGCAAGCAGGGGTTGGGCGTGCGCCCCGCCTCGTACTCGGCGATGAAGTCGTCCACGACGTCCTCGCGGAAGCGTTCCGCCAGGTCCCAGACGTAGAACGGGATGCCGATCACGTCCGCGGCGCGGCGGGCGTCGCGGGAGTCCTCGATGGTGCAACAGCCGCGCGCCCCGGTGCGGAAGGACTGCGGGTTCGCGGAGAGGGCGAGGTGCACACCGGTCACGTCGTGGCCCGCCTCGGCGGCGCGGGCCGCGGCGACGGCGGAGTCGACACCGCCCGACATGGCGGCGAGGACTCGGAGGGGGCGCTGGGAAGTCTCAGTCATAGCTCCACCAGGGTACGGGGCGCCGGGAACCGAACGCTCGCGGATAAGCGTTGTGGATCACATGGGGACCAAGGGGACACCGGGCGGCGAGAGCTCCGCAGGCGCCAAGTCCGGGCGCGGCATCAGCCGGCGCGGGCTGCTGATCGGCGCCGCGGTCACGGCCGTGGGCACTGCCGCGCTGGCGCGGGAGCAGTTGCAGCACGCCTGGTGGCGGCTGCCGGGCGTGGAGAAGCCCCGGAAGCCCGGCGAGGTGGATTTCGCGCGGGCCCAGTGGACAGCGGCCTCCTCGGCGAACTGGCGGCGGGCCGACCGCCCCGACGACTACACGATCGACCGGGTCGTCATCCATGTCACCCAGGGCAGCTACCAGAGCGCGGTGAAGGTCTTCCAGGACCCCGGACACGGGGCGGCGGCGCACTACGTGGTGCGCAAGGACGGCCATGTGACGCAGATGATCCGTGAGCTGGATGTGGCGTTCCACGCGGGGAACAGGTCGTACAACGAGCGCAGCGTCGGCATAGAGCACGAAGGCTTCGTGGAACGGCCGCAGGACTTCACGGCGGCGATGTACGGGGCCTCGGCGCGGCTCACGGCGGCGATCTGCGGGCGGTACGGGATACCGGTGGACCGGGAGCACATCATCGGGCACGTGGAGGTGCCGGGCACGGACCACACCGATCCGGGCAAGCACTGGGACTGGGACCGGTATCTGAAGCTGGTCAGGGCGGCGGGCAAAAAATAATCGCGGGGCCCGTCCGGTCGCCGCCGGACAGGCCAGGTCCTGCAGGGCTCAGCTGAGGCCCGCGGTGCGTGCCCGCTCCACCGCCGGGCCGATCGCGCGGGCCACCTCGTCGATGTCCTGCTTGGTGGACGTGTGGCCGAGCGAGAAGCGCAGGGTGCCGCGGGCCAGGTCCGGATCGGTGCCGGTGGCCAGCAGTACGTGGCTGGGCTGGGCGATCCCGGCGGTGCACGCGGAGCCGGTGGAGCATTCGATGCCCTGGGCGTCCAGCAGCAGGAGCAGGGAGTCGCCCTCGCAGCCGGGGAAGGTGAAGTGGGCGTTGGCGGGGAGCCGGCCACCCGGGGCCGGGTCACCTCCGAGGACGGCGTCGGGCACGGCCGCCAGCACGGCCGCGACCAGTTCGTCGCGGAGCCCGCCGATCTCGCGGGCGAACTCCTCCCGCCCGTCGGCGGCCAGCCGCCCCGCGAGGGCGAAGGAGGCGACGGCCGGCACATCGAGGGTGCCCGAGCGGACGTGCCGCTCCTGGCCGCCGCCGTGGAGCACGGGTACGGGGGTGTATTCGCGGCCGAGCAACAGCGCGCCGATGCCGAACGGGCCGCCGATCTTGTGCCCGCTCACCGTCATCGCGGCCAGTCCGGACCGGGCGAAGTCGACTTCCAACTGCCCGAACGCCTGCACCGCGTCCGCGTGCATCGGCACGTCGAACTCGCGGGCCACGGAGGCCAGTTCACGTACCGGCATGATGGTGCCGATCTCGTTGTTGGCCCACATCACGGTGGTCAGCGCGACATCGTCGGGATCGCGGAGGATCGCCTCGCGCAGCGCGTCCGGGTGGACGCGTCCGTGCCGGTCGACGGGGAGGTATTCGACGTTCGCGCCCTCGTGTCCGGCGAGCCAGTCGACGGCGTCCAGCACCGCGTGGTGCTCGACGGGGCTGGCCAGCACCCGGGTGCGGCGGGGGTCGGCGTCGCGGCGGGCCCAGTACAGACCCTTCACGGCGAGGTTGTCGGCCTCGGTGCCGCCGGAGGTGAAGACCACCTCGCTGGGGCGTGCGCCGAGTGCATCGGCGAGGGTCTCTCTCGACTCCTCGACGGTACGGCGGGCCCGGCGCCCGGCGGCGTGCAGTGAGGACGCGTTGCCGGTGACGGCGAGCTGGGCGGTCATCGCCTCGATCGCTTCCGGAAGCATCGGCGTGGTCGCGGCGTGGTCGAGGTAAGCCATGGTGGGCTCGATTCTACGAGCCCGGGGCGGGGCGTACGGCGGGCGCATGGTGCCCCGGCACCCGCGCACGGCCGGGTGCGGTCTTCCTCGCCCCGTTCCCGGGCCCGTCCGGGCGGGGAGGGCGTCGGGCTCCGCGCCCGGTTCTGCCGGCGAGGTTCCGGGCGACGAGGCCGTTGCCGGTGACGAGGAGGGCCGCTCGGCCCCGGTGATTCCACCGGTACGCGCGGTGGGGCGCGCCGTGTCGTTCTGGCGACATGTCGCAAGCACGGCACGGAAAAGGCTGGTGCGGCCGATCAGTGGGGCCCCAGTCTTGAGCCGCACCGCGTGTCCATTTCCTTGCCTCCTGGAAAGGTTCCGATGCACAGACGGTATCGCTCTGCCGCCGTACTGGCGGCAGGAGTCCTCATCGCCACCCTCGCCCCCACCTCCTCCGGAGCGAGCGCCGCCCCGGCACCGGCCTCCGTCGGCGCGAAATCCGCCGGCCGTCCCCAGGTCAGCTCCGTCACGCTCGTGACCGGTGACCGGGTGCGGCTGGAGACCTTCCCCGGCGGCCGGAAGGCCGTCTCCGTCGAGCCGGCCGCGGGCGCTTCGCAGGCCGACTTCACCCAGCTGGAGATCGACAAGCAGCTGTACGTGCTGCCCCGCGCCGCGCTCCCGTACATCACCTCCGGCAAACTGGACCGGCAGCTGTTCAACATCACCTCCTTGGTCAAGCAGGGTTACGACGACGCGCACACCTCCGCCATCCCGCTGATCGCCCGCTACACCGGCGGCACGAACCCCACGTCCAAGGGAGCGCCCACCGGTTCGCGCAAGGGCCTGGTCATCAAGAGCCTGCGCGGCTCGGCACTGAAGGCGGACAAGAAGCAGGCCGGGCGCTTCTGGAAGGCCATCGACGACGACGCGCTCGCGAAGAGCAGCGCCGAGGGCGGCACGAAGAACGCTTCCAAGAACGCTGCTTTCAAGAACGCGGCCTTCGAGGGCGGCGTCGAGAAGCTGTGGCTGGACGCGAAGGTCCACGCCTCCCTCGATCGCAGCACCGCACAGATCGGTGCGCCCGAGGCGTGGAAGGCCGGCTACGACGGAAACGGCGCGACCGTCGCCGTCCTGGACACCGGCGTCGACGCCACCCACCCCGACCTGGCCGGGAAACTCGGCGAGGTACGCAACTTCACCGACGAGCCCACCGCGAACGACGGCCACGGCCACGGCACCCACGTCGCCTCCACCGTCGCCGGCAGCGGCACCGCCTCGGGCGGCTCGCGCAAGGGCGTGGCACCGGGGGCACGGCTGCTGATCGGCAAGGTGCTCGACGACAACGGCTCCGGCTCGTACTCCGCCATCATGGGCGGCATGGACTGGGCCGCCCACTCGGGCGCCGACATCGTCAGCATGAGCCTGGGCGGCCAGCCCACCGACGGCACGGACGTACTCAGCCTCGTCCTCGACGGCCTCAGCGAGGAGACAGGCACCCTCTTCGTCGTCGCGGCGGGCAACACGGGCTCCGACTACTCAGTGGGCTCCCCGGGCGCCGCGGCGAGCGCGCTGACCGTGGGCGCCGTCGACCGCGACGACAAGCTGGCCCCCTTCTCCAGCCGCGGCCCGCGCGTCGGGGACAACGGCGTCAAGCCCGACCTCACCGCCCCCGGCGTCGGCATCGTCGCCGCCCGCGCGGCCGGCACGTCCATGGGCACCCCGGTGGACGCGGCCTACACCGCCGCGTCGGGTACGTCCATGGCGACCCCGCACGTGGCGGGCGCGGCGGCGATCCTGGCCGGGCGCCACCCCGACTGGAGCGGCCCGCAGCTCAAGGACGCGTTGATGAGCACGACGCGTACCGCCCCCGACCAGACGGTCTACGAGCAGGGCACCGGCCGGGTGGACGTGGCCCGCTCGGTGCGCCAGCAGGTGCGCGCCACCGGCACCACCACCTTCGGCTCCCTGGCACCGGACGCGGGCCCGCGGCAGGTGAGCGTCACCTACACCAACGACGGCGACGCGCCCGTCTCGCTCACCCTGGGCACCACCTTCGACAAGCTCTACGGATCCCCGGCCCCGGCAGGCGCCATAAGCGCCCCCGCGCAGGTCACCGTGGACGCCCACGGCACCACCGACGTGACCGTGACCCTCGACGCGCCGGCGCTGCCGGAGGGCATCTACAGCGGCCGCCTCACCGCCACCTCGGCCGACGGGCAGGCCATCGCGCACACCGTTCTCTCCGCGGTGAAGGACCCGGTCACGCACAAGGTCACCGTGCGCGGCATCGACCGCGCCGGGCAGCCGGCGACCATCTTCCCGCTGCTCCTGCTGGGGCCCACGGGCCGCTTCGACGTTCTCCAGGAGGTGCCGGCGGGGCAGAGCCTGACGGTGGACGTGCCCGAGGGCATGTACTACCTGCACGGCGTCATCACGCAGCACACGGAGGACAACGTCACCAACAGCCTGGTGGTCGATCCCCAACTGCGGGTGGACGGCGCCACGGACCTGGTGCTCGACGCACGCAAGGCGGTCCCCGTGGAGATCCGGACCCCCAAGCCGGCCGAACAGCGGGGCCCGCTGGTCTTCTCCACCCACTGGAAAACCGGCGACCGGGAGTTCGCCAGCTTCTTCACCAGCGGACACAGCGGCGGACAGCTCCTCTACGTCACGCCCACCGAGGAGTTCACCGAGGGAACCTTCGAGTTCACCTCCCGCTGGCAGCTGACCGCACCGATGCTCCGCGCACGCGCGGTCTCCGCCACCGCCGCGGCCGGTGTCCCCGTCCGTCTGCTCCACAACTCCCCCGCTGTGGAAGGTGTTCGGCGCCTGCGAGTGGTGGACGCCGGTCACGGACGCCCCGAGGACTACGCGGCGCTGCGCGCACGGGGCACGGACGTCCGCGGAGCGGCTGTGCTCGTGGAACTGGAGGGGGTGGAGTACGACGAGGCGGTGAACTCGGCCGCCCGAGCCGGAGCCGCGGCCGCCGTCACCACCGCCGGCGGCAACAGGTACGCGGCCGCGACCTGGCAGCCGGTGGGCCAGCGGCTGCCCGCGATCGGCCTGTACGCCTCCCACGCCACCGCGCAGCGGCTGCGCGCGCCGGGCACCGTGCTGGAGTTGAAGGGGACCCCGGAAAGCCCCTACCTCTACGACGTCGTGCAGGTCGCCCAACAGCGCGTCCCCGAGCACGTGGTCCACAGGGTCGGGCCGAAGAACACGGCCACCGTGGTCTCGCGCTACCCGGACACGGGCGGGGCGCGCTACGTCGCGGAGGACCGGCTGTCCTGGCGTCCGTGGGAGGGGGAGAATGTGCAACTCTCCATTCGGGCCCGGTATGTCCGCACCGGGCAGGTGCGGACGGAGTACCTGAGCGGTCCCGCCGACACCCGGTGGCTGCACTGGGTCAACCCCCGCAACACCTGGGCAATCCAGGCAGCGGGGACCGGCATGCTCGGCCCCCTGCGCACCTACCGGCCCGGTGAGCACGCCACGGAGAGCTGGTACGCCCCCGTGGTGCGCCCGGCGATCCCCCGAGGTGTCAAGGGGCTCGCCCACCGCAAGGGCGACCAGCTGACCATAGGGATCCCCGAGTTCGCCGACACCGCCTCCGGCCACTACGGCTACGCCCTGCCACGCCAGGACGCCAACACCCCCTACCCCGACGAGACCCGGGCCGTACTGCGTCGCGACGGCGAGATCCTCGCCGAAGGCCCCCGGGCGTGGGGCGCCTTCCCCGCGGGCGGGGACGACGGCCGTTACCAGTTGGACCTGGACGTGAAGCGCACCAGCCCCGAGGGCACCCTCTCGCGGGCCACCAGCACCCGCTGGTCGTTCACGGCCCCTCGCCCGGCCGAGGGCAAGGAGTCCCTGATTCCCCTCCTCCAGCTCGACTACGACGTAGCCACCGACCTCCAGGGCTCCGCCCCTGACTCCGGGTCCTTCGCCTTCGGAGTGAGCGCCCGCCACCAGGACGGTCTGACGGCCCGTTCCGTGAAGGGCATGGAGGTGTCCGTCTCGTACGACGACGGCGGGCACTGGCGGGCGGCGACGACTTCCGCCCGGGGCGACGGCGCCTACCGTGTCCGGGTCACCCACCCCTCGACCGCCCGCACCAGCGGGTACGTCACACTGCGGGTCCGCGCCTGGGACGACGCGGGCAACGAGGTGACGCAGGAGATCGAGCGGGCGTACGCGCTGAGGTAGTACGCGAGATCCGGAAGCCGCGACCGGCCCAGGTCGCGGCTTCCGTGCGTCCTACGGCAGCCAGTCGCGCCGGGCCGCCTGCCACACCAGCTGCGTACGCGTCTTCGCGCCCGCCCGCTGCATCAGCGCGGTGATCCGGCGCTGCACCGTGCGGTGGCTGACACCCAGTTGGGTGGCGATCGCCTTGTCCGCCACGCCCGCGACGACCAGGGAGAGCAGGTAGCGCTCGTCGTCGGCAAGACTGCCGCCCGGTCCCATGCCGCCGGCGAAGTCGGCCAGCTCGCCCGCCTCCGTGAGGTGCAGCGGGGTCCCCGCCGCCCACTGGATGTCGAACAGGGCAACGAGGGCGTCCAGGAGAGTGCTGCTGCGGATGATCGCGGCGGTCGGCTCGCCGCGGGCGCCGGTCGCGTTGTCCGGCACCAGCGGGCAGACGGCGACAGAGCTGTCGACGATGACCATGCGCACGGGGAGTGTGCTGGTGGCACGGGCCGCTTCACCGGCGCGGATGCCCTGGGCGACGTTGTCGACCATGCCGGGCTGTTCCAGGCAGGCCCGTTCGTAGATCGCCTCGTAGCGGATGCCCTGGGCGAGCAGTTCGAACTCCTCGTCGTTGTCCTGGGCGCGCAGCGCCACGGGATCGGCCTTGCAGAACCACCGCAGGTCGCTGCGGGCCCCGTAGGCGAGTTGGCGCAGCTGCTGACGGATGGCGCCGGCCCCGGTGATCACCTCGACCAGTCGCCCGGCGTCATGGCGCCGGGCGCCCGCCCGGTACTCCTCGGCCAGCTGTTCCACTCCACGCCGCGCCCACTCCAGCGCTTCTTGGCCACGCGCCAGCAGGGGCTGCAGCGCCACGTCCGGCGGGACGGGTACGTACCGCATGCCGCCGTCGCCCGGCATCCGCCCGACCAGGCCTTTGTCATGCAGGGAGGACAGAAGCGCCGCCGCCTCGTGTTCCCGGATGTGGAGCCGTTGGACGATCTCGTCCGCGCCCGCACCTCGTACCTCCACCAGGTGGCGGTAGACCCGCTCCTCCGCGGCCCCGATCCCTGCTATCTCCAGCACGCGCCCTCTCCCTCCCCGCAGCCCACCCCAAACGGACGCCACTGTGCCATCCATGATCGAAATCGAACAGGATGCGAGCGGCCCTGCCGGGCGATCAGAAGACAACACCGCTTCCCTGAGTCCGAGGGGGCGTACGGCCGGCGCATGGTGTCCCGGGGCCAGCGCACCGCGGCGGCAGGGTCCGCTCCGCCCGGTTCAGCCGCCGAAGTTCCAGGCGACGACGCCGTTTCCGGTGACGAGGAAGGCGAGGACCACGAGGTCGGCGACGCCCAGCGCGAGCCCGAGCAGGGCGCGGCCGCGGCGGGCGGTGGACCGGACGAGGGAGAGGACCGCCATCGCGATGGCGGCCGGGCCGAGCAGGATGTTCATCACCAGCAGGCCGACGAGCCCGAGCACGAACGAGGCGACGGCCAGTCCGTCGGCGTCCCGGGTCCGGGCGCTGCGGCTGTCCGGCCGGGGCGCGGTGGCGGCGGCCACAGGATCGGGGCCGACTGCGGTCCCGGCTTCGGGGCCGGTTCCGGTCTTGGCGGCCGTTGTTCCGTCGTCCGTTTCCGGGCGGTGGACCGATGCGGTGAGTGTCATGGTGCGGGCTCCTTCTGGTCGGTGGCCGGGACGGCGGTCAGCGCGAACGGCGCTGCGCGCCGGCCCGTTCCCGTACGGCGAAGATCAGCAGCCAGCAGCCGATCGCGGCGGCCAGCGCGAGGGACAGCGGCAGCTGGACCACCGCTCCGAGCCCGACACCGCCACCGCCACCGCCGCCGCCACCACCGCGACCGCGACCGCGACCGCGACCGCGACCGCCGAGGCTATGAACCCCACATGCGGTTGCGGTACTGGGCCTCGGTCTGCGGTGGGATGTCAATCGCCTGCCGGGCCTGCCTTCGCGGGCGCCAATGTCCGGAGCGCCGCGCCCCGTTGCCTACGGGGCCGGAGTTCCGCGGGGGCGGGGTCGAGGGCCGCGGTGAGGTGGCGGCGCAGGAGCGGGCCGAGCCTGCGGTCGACCTGGCGGTTCAGGGTGGCGGCCAGCAGGAGGGAGAAGAGGAGGCCGAGGGCGATCGCGGGGAGAAGGCCCAGCGCCGGGGCGGCCTTGAGGACGGCGCGGGCGACGGGTATGCCGACGCTCTGGTGGACCAGGTAGAAGGGGTAGGTCAGGGCTCCGGCGTAGACGAAGGTCCGCCATTGGAGGTGGCGCAGCCGGCTGAGGCCGGCCACGGCGAGCAGCACGAAGAAGCCGGTGAGCACGGCGGCGCTGGCACCCCAGTCGGAAGTGGGGTGCGTGGCCACGCGGTCGTCGAGGACGGTCAGGGTGTAGCACCACGCGAAACCGGCAAGGAGCCACAGGAGCAGGTTCGGGCCGAAGCGGTACATCAGGTAGCAGGCGATGCCGGTCACGAAGAGTCCGGCATACTGGCTCAGCAGGAGCTCGTCCAGGACGTTGGAGTTCAGTTCGCGGCCGATGGACGCCAGAACCAGCCAGAGGAATCCGAAGGCCACGACGCGCAGGTAGGTCAGGCCGATCAGCAGCAGAGCCCCCATCAGCAGGTAGAAACGGGCTTCCACCCAGAGGGTCCAGGCGACGCCGGCGGTGAAGTCCACGCCCAGCGGCCCGGGAATCATCGTCAGGTTGCCGAGGGTGGTGCGCAGGTCCCTGGGCGCCCCTGAATGCTGGTCGGCGAGCGCCGCGACGGTGCCCATGACCACGACGATCAGCACGACCGCCCAGTACAGCGGGAAGAGCCGGGCGATGCGGGAGACCGCGAACTGTGCGGGGGTGCGTCCCCAGCAGCTCATGCAGATGACGAAGCCGCTGATCAGGAAAAATGCTTCCACTCCGAGCCAGCCGTAGCCGCTGACGGCGTGGAGCAGCGGTACCGCCTGCGGAAGGTCGTGGTTCTCGCCCCAGAAGCGTGGCGTCGGGGTGCCGACGTAGTGGTAGGCCGCCACGGCGACGGCCGCGAGGAGCCGCAGCGCGTCGATCGCGGCCAGGCGACCGCCCTTGGGTGAGGCACCCGATGGTCGGGCCGACCTTGTCCGGGCGGGCCGGAGCAGGTTGCGGACGGCTTCGCGGAGTGCGGACTCGGACATGGAATCTCCTGTTGCGCGGCGGCCGGTGCTCAGGGCCGCCGTTGAGGGAAGGAGGGCATGCCGCTCCTGGCCACCGGCGACACCGGTGGCTGAGCGGGGACATGATGGGGTGTTCTGGGACGGCGCGAGTGGCGCTGGACGGGAGGTCCGGGGCACGCCACCGGCTCGGCCGCCATGAGGCGGGCAGGAGCCGTCGGGGGGAGGTCGCTCGGGCGTCACGCGTACGGCCCTGCACACGCGGCCGTACGCCGGATCGTTCGAGGGAAGCGGGAAGCGGGAGTGCTATCGAGGCTGACCGGAACGGTCCGCTCTGCTCCTTGATCTCACCGGCTCACCTGCGGTCAGGCCGGGTTGGCGGTGTCGGAGCCGCCGCGGCGCATGCACAGGGCCACGGCCACGGCGACGGCCACGGCGGCCGTCAGGATTTCTTCGGTGCTCACCCAGCCCGAGAAGTACAGCGTGACGAGGAACGGTGTCGCGGCGAAGGCGAGCCCGGTGGTGCCGCGGAGCCCGGCGAAGGCCTGGCGGCCCGCCAGGACGAGGGCCGCGGCGAGCGGGACGCCCAACCGCCAGGGCACGACGGGCCCGATCCCGAGCGGGTCGATCACGACCATGCCGGCAACCAGCAGAACGGCCCACACCGCCACGGCGAACACCCCCGCCCCGCTCCGAACCCGGCGGGCCGGGCGCAGGTCGGGCGGGCAGGCGAGCGGGAGGGCGGCGATCAGGATCGGTGCGAGGAGGAAGCCGACGAGCTCCCACCGCAGGTCGGTCGGCGTCGGCCAGATCAGGTAGAGGAAACCGGCCGAGGAGCCCACGGTCCCTGCGACCGCGCACAGCACGCCGGGGAGGTGGCGTCCGGCCAGGGCGACGACCGCGCCGATCAGGGTCAGCAGGTAGCAGCCGTTCATCAGGGTCAGGAGCGGGGCCGCGCTGCCGTCGGTCCCGGCGGTGCGCATGACGTACCAGTCGCCGGCGTTGCCGATGAGGTTGAAGGCGGCGTACGCGGCCGTAGCGGCCAGGCCGAACGGGGCGGCACTCGCGAAGAGCCGGCCGCCCGGGTACGCGGAGCCGATACCGAGACGCAGCCGCAGGGCGTGCGAGGCGACATCGGCGGCTTCACGGAGGCGGGCGCGCGGGCCCGCCCCCTCGGTCGCCTCCTGGTACGCCTCGGCAATCTCGCTGCCGAACGCGCGACGGAAGCCCGCCGGATACAGGCGCAGCAGTACGGGGTTCACGTCGTGGCCGCCTTGCCGATGACGCCGAGGCGCCGAGTGGCTTCGCGCGCGGTGGCCGCGATCCGTTCGGCTTCGGTGGCCAGGACCTCGCGCCCGGGTGTGGTCAAGGTGTAGGTGCGCCGCAGCCGACTGTCCACGACCTCTTCCTTGTGGACCTGGATCAGCCCCTGCTGCAACAAGCGCTCCAGCGCACCGTACAACGTGCCGGTCCGCATCTTGACCCGGCCGCCCGAGATCGCCTCCACTTCGCGCGCGATCGCGTAGCCGTGGCGCGGTTCGTCCGCGAGCGCGGTGAGGAGGAGCAGAGTCGGTTCCTGCATCGCACGATCAGTCATGTGAGAACCATATGTCATTCACCGACATATGTCGCCAGCGGCTCCCATGGGTGCGGAGGGAGTGAAGGAATGGGCTCCTCGGCGGCGAGGGCAAAGAGAGAGCGCGCCTTGCCGGCGGCGGGCCCGTGGACACCGGTCCGTAATCCCGACAGCAGCGCGATGCCGCCGTGCCGCCCCCGCCCCCGCCCGGCATGGACCGGGACGCCGAAGACGGAGAGCGCCTCGATGTCCCGGTAGCTGGTGCGTACGGAGACTTCGAGGCGCTCGGCGAGCTCGATGGCAGGCATCGGGCCGCAGGTCCGGAGCGGCAGGAGGATGGAGAGCAGTCGGTCGGATTCCGCCCGACCAGCTTCCGTCGCTGCCTGCGCTCCCGCCCCGGCCCGGTCGTCAGGAGCGCGGTGCGCGTGCCAGCTGGCGGGACTGGGCCACCAAGCGGTCCGCGCTGTCCCAGACGTCCGCGTCCTCCTCCAGGAAGCCGCCCGCGAGGTTGCGGGTGGTGATGGAGACGCGCAGCGGGCCGGGGGCGGGGCGGCAGCGGATGTGGGTGGTGAGCTCGATGGTCGGCGTCCAGCCCTTGAGCCCCAGCTCGAACGAGGTGGGCGGCAGCGCGTCGACGGTGAGCAGCAGCGAGAGCGGGTCTGCGTCGCGGCCGTCCGCGAGGCCGAACCAGCCGCGCATCTCGCCCTTGCCGGAGGGTGCGCCGATGGCCCAGCCGGCCGTGGCCGGGTCGAGCTTGATGTCGAGCCGCTCGGTGATGGCCGAGCTGCCGGGGATCGGGGCCGGGCCGTCGCTCGGGCCGAAGCAGTGCTCCATCGGCGGGACGGCCGGCGGCTTCGCCGACGTACGGACCTCGTCGGACAGGCCGTCCAGGTCGCCGTAGGTGGCGATGACCCGGATGCGCTCGACCTCGGTGCCGTCCTCCGTGAACTGGAAGAGGGAGGCCTGGCCGGTGGAGAGGGTGCGGCCGGTGCGGACGGTCTGGGTCCGGATCACCGCCGGGCCGGGCACGGACGCGGTGAGGTAGTGAGCCGAGACGGAGAAGGGGTCCGGGTGCGGTAGGGCCTGGCCGAGCGCGCGGCCCAGCATGGCCAGCAGGTATCCGCCGTTGATGGCATGGATGATCGTCCATCCGGCGGAGAGTTCGGCGTCGTAGACGCCCTCTTCGCGCAGGGTGACGGCGGTGTCACGGTCGAACTCGCTGTTCCCGATGGTCGCCGGTCCGGTCTGTGCCGACTGCGCCGCCGACTGCTCTGCTGCCTGTGCCATGCGATGCACCGTACACCGATTGTATTACTGAGCGGTAGCTTTTTTTACTGGGATCACAGCGCCGCCCCGAGTGGCCGCTCAGCTCTCCTCGGCCGTCGCGGACTTCCGGTTGTAGGCGCGCGGGGCCCGCCAGTGGTAGCGCATCGACAGCAGCCGCAGCACGAAGGCGGCGATCACGGCGGTGCCGCTGGTGAACGCGTCGAGCGCCCCGAAGCGGATGCACAGGACGGTCGTCGCGGCGCCGACGATGGCGGGCACCGCGTACAGGTCGCGGTCCCAGCGCAGCAGCGAGGGCACCTCGTTGGCCAGTACGTCACGCAGCACACCGCCGCCGACCGCGGTGGCCAGCCCCAGGGCCGCCGACGCGGTGAGGCCGAGGCCGTAGTCGTACGCCTTGACCGTGCCGGTGACGCAGAACAGCCCGAGCCCCGCCGCGTCGAAGACATTGACGCCCACCTGGATCCGCTCGACGTGCGGGTGCAGGAAGAACACCAGTACGGCGGCGAGGAGCGGAGTGGTGAAGTAGCCGAGATCCGTGAACGCCGCGGGCGGGACCGCCCCGATGACGATGTCACGGAACAGCCCTCCGCCCAGCGCGGTCGCCTCGGCGAGCACAGCGATGCCGAAGACATCGAAGTTCTTGCGTACGGCGAGCAGAGCGCCGGAGATCGCGAAGACGAAGATTCCGACGATGTCCAGCGCATGCTGGACGGAGGGCGTGAACAGTTCGTTGAGCACCGGGCAATTGTGCAGGTACTGCTCCCGGTGCTACGCGACACTACTCCTTCGTGCTGTCCTCCGGCGTATCGGGCGAGGCGGCGTCGCCGTCCCCCGCCGCGGTCTCGGCCACCGTGGGCTCGGCGGCTGCGGTCGCCTCGGGCTCGTCCGCCGCTGTCTCGTCAGCCGCCGACTTGCTCACGTCGACGATCTCGATCGCTTCGCGCGCAGCCGCCGTCACCGTCTCACCGGGCACCTGGTCGGGCGCGTTCTCCGGGTGATGGCAGGCCACCTGGTGCCCGGTCTTCAGCGCGGCCAGCGGCGGCTCCTGCGTCTTGCAGACCTCCGTCGCCTTCCAGCACCGGGTGTGGAAGCGGCAGCCGCTGGGCGGTGAGATCGGCGAGGGGACGTCGCCCTTGAGCAGGATCCGCTCGCTCTTGACCGAACGGCGCTTCGGGTCCGGGATCGGGACCGCCGAGAGCAGCGCCTTGGTGTACGGGTGCATCGGCGCCTTGTAGAGCGACTCGCGGTCGGCCAGCTCCACGATCTTGCCGAGATACATCACCGCGATCCGGTCCGAGACGTGCCGGACCACCGAGAGGTCATGGGCGATGATCACGTACGTGAGGCCCAGCTCGCTCTGGAGGTCGTCGAGCAGGTTCACCACCTGCGCCTGGATCGACACGTCAAGCGCCGACACCGGCTCGTCCGCCACGACCAGCTTGGGGTTGAGCGCCAGGGCGCGGGCGATCCCGATGCGCTGGCGCTGGCCGCCGGAGAACTCGTGCGGATAGCGGTTGTAGTGCTCGGGGTTCAGGCCCACGACCTCCAGCAGCCGCTGCACCTCCTTCTTGACGCCGCCCTCGGGCGTGACGCCCTGCAGCTTGAAGGGGGCGCCCACGATCGTGCCGATCGTGTGCCGCGGGTTCAGCGAGGAGTACGGGTCCTGGAAGATCATCTGCATGTCCCGGCGCATCGGGCGCATGCCGCCCACGCCGAGGTGCGTGATGTCCCTCCCCTCGAACTCGATCTTCCCCGCGGTGGGTTCGAGCAGCCGGGTGATCAGCCGGCCCATCGTCGACTTGCCGCAGCCTGACTCGCCGACGACGCCCAGGGTCTCGCCCGAGCGCACCTCGAAGTCGATCCCGTCGACGGCCTTCACGGCTCCGGCGTTGCGCTGCAGCATCCCCTTCTTGATGGGGAAGTGCTTCTGCAGCCCGGTCACCTTGAGCAGCACCTCGCGGGAGGCCGTGTCACCGGCCGCCGCGCCGCTCCCGGCCGACCTCTGCGCCGGAACGTCCACGCCCTTGTCCTCGCTCGTCACGGCCTTTTCCTCGCTCACAGCTTGGGCGCAATCTCTTCGGTCCAGATACGCTCCCGCTGCTCCGGCGACATGTGGCAGGCCGCCCAGTGCCGGCCGCCGACCTCCTGGAGCTCGGGCCGTACGGTGCGGGTGATGTCGTCCTTGGGCACGTCCGCGTACGGGCAGCGCGGGTTGAAGGCACAGCCCGACGGGATGTTGATGAGCGAGGGCGGGGAGCCCTTGACCGGGATGAGCCGGTCGGTCTGGTCGCGGTCGAGGCGCGGCATCGAACCCAGCAGGCCCCAGGTGTAGGGGTGCCGGGGCTCGTAGAACACCTTCTCGGCCGGTCCGCGCTCCACGCAGCGCCCGCCGTACATCACGAGGATGTCGTCGGCGAGCTCGGCCACCACGCCCAGGTCGTGGGTGATGATGATGACCGCGGAGCCGAACTCCTTCTGCAGGTCCCGGATCAGGTCGAGGATCTGCGCCTGGACGGTGACGTCCAGCGCGGTCGTCGGCTCGTCGGCGATCAGCAGTTCGGGGTTGTTGACCAGCGACATGGCGATCATCGCGCGCTGGCGCATACCGCCGGAGAACTCGTGCGGGTAGCTGTCGACGCGCTTGTCGGGCTGCGGGATGCCGACCCGGTCGAGCATCTCGACGGCCCGCTTGCGCGCGGTCTTCTTGTCGACGCTGTGGTGGACCCGGTAGGCCTCCACGATCTGCTTGCCGATCGTGTAGTACGGGTGCAGCGCGGACAGCGGGTCCTGGAAGATCATGGCCATGTCGCGGCCGCGCAGCTTGCGGACCTCGTCGGGGTCCGCGGACAGCAGTTCCTTGCCGTCCAGCCAGATCTCGCCGGAGACCTGGGCCTTGCGCTTGCCGTACTGGCCGGCGGTGTGCAGGCCCATGATGCCGAGCGAGGTGACCGACTTGCCGGAGCCGGACTCGCCGACGATACCGAGGGTCTTGCCCTTCTCCAGCTGGAAGTTGAGCCCGTCGACGGACTTGACCAGGCCGTCGTCGGTCGGGAAGTGCACCTTGAGGTCGCGCACTTCGAGGAAGGCGGTGGGAGCGGGCGAGCCGGCCGGGGAGGGCTCGCCCAGCGCGGCACCGCTCTTGTGCAGTTCGGTCATCCCAGCCTCACTCGCGGGTCGATGACGGCGTACATGATGTCGACGACGAGGTTGGCGACGGCAATCGCGAGAGCCGCGAACAGGGTGACGCCGAGAATCACCGGCAGGTCCTTGTTGCTGATCGCCTGGACCGCGGCGAGCCCGAGACCGGGCAGGTTGAACGTGGACTCGGTGAGGACGGCGCCACCGAGGAGCACGCCGATGTCGAGGCCGAAGACGGTGAGGATCGGCGTCATCGCGGACCGCAGGGCGTGCCGGGTGATGACGGTGCCCTCGCCCAGGCCCTTGGCGCGGGCGGTGCGGATGTAGTCCTCGCCGAGCACTTCGAGCATGGTGGCTCTGGTGAGGCGGGCGTACATCGCGGCGTTCAGGAAGGCGAGCACGATCCACGGCAGGATCAGCGTCTGGAACCAGATGCCGATGCCGTCGTCCGTGGAGAGGTTGTCGGCGATCTTCACCCAGCCGAAGTTGTGCACGAACAGGCCCATGGCGACCATGCCGGTGAAGAAGATCGGCAGCGAGACACCGGCGAGCGCGGTGGTCATCGCGGCGCGGTCCCAGATGCTGCCGCGCCGGAGCGCGGACACCACACCGGTGGCGACACCGCCGAGGAGCCACAGCACGCAGGCACCGGCGGCGAGCGCGCCGGTCACGGGCAGCGCGTCCTTCAGGGTGGTCCAGACGGGGACCTCCGTGCGGAAGGAGTAGCCGAAGCAGGGCGCCGCGCAGTGGGTGACATCGGCACCGTTCGCGTAGTCACGCCCCATCGGGATGCCCTTGACGAAGTCCCAGAACTGGACGAGGAGGGGGTCGTCGAGACCCAGTTTGATCCGGATGCCCTGGAGCTGCTCGACACCCGTGGCCTTGCCGGCGAAGAGGACTGCGACGTCCTGACCCGCCCACTTGGGCAGCATGAAGAAGATGGTGAACGTCGCGAGCAGTACGACGAGCACCATGATGACTACGGCGAACAGGCGCCGGATGAGATAAGCAAGCACTGTGTGCGGCCCGGCGGTGGCCGGGAACCCCTTGCGGGGGCTCCCGGCCACCGCCCCGGCCCTCACCTGCCCTTCGGACTGGCGGGTTTCGGCGGCGGTGGAACAGTCAACAGGGTTGACTGCGAATGCTGTTGACTACAGCGACTACTTGACGACGCCGAGCGAGACGTAGTCGTAACGGCCGTTGTAGGCGTCGGACATGTAGGCGTTCGTCAGACGGCTGCCGCGCCAGGTGATGTTCTTCTCGTAGATGAAGGGCATCCAGTCGGCCTGGTCGAGGATCCGCTTGTCGAGCTCCTTGTAGATCTCGCCGGCCTTGACCGGGTCGGTCTCCGCGATCGCCCGGTCGAAGATCTTGTCGATCTCCGGGTCTTCCAGCTGCGACTCGTTGTAGTTACCGGTGTCCGCGAGGAACCGACTGTCCCACAGCGGCTGGCCGAAGCCCTGGCCGGACGGGAAGTCCGGGCCCCAGCCGCTCATCGTCATGCCGTAGCCGCGCTTCTTCACGACGGACGGCGAGCCCGTGATGCTGGACGCCTCGGCGCCGTCGATCGGGTCGACCTCGATCTTGATGCCGACCTTGCCGAGCTGCTCCTGGAGCGCCTCGGCGGTGTCGACCTCGCCCGGGTTGTTGGTACGGGCGGTGAGCTTGGTGGAGAAGCCGGTCGCGTGACCGCACTGCTTCAGCTCGTCCTTGGCCTTGGCCACGTCCGGCTTGCCCTTGCGGGCGAGGACGCCGTACGGGTCGTAGTCGCTGTGGCCCTTGATGGAGGCCGGCAGGGTGCTGTTGGCGATCGCACCACCGGCGATCTCACCACCGCGGGTCTGCTGGAGACCGGCGAAGTCGGTGGCGTAGAAGACGGCCTTGCGGCAGTGGACGTCGTCCAGCGGCTTCGCGGTGTGGACGAGCGCGACGTAGCGGACGAAGGACGTCTGCATGTTGTCGACGCTGTCCTTGTGCTTCTGGACGGCGGTGACGCGGCCGGACTGGGTCATGCCGGTGCCGTTGAGGTCGACGTCGTAGTCGCCCTCCATCAGCTTCTTGTCGTTCTCCTCCAGGTTGGCGGAGATCGTCACGGTGACCTTGTCCGGGAGCGCGGCGCGGATCGGGTCGGAGGCCTTCTGCCACTTGTCGTTGCGGACGAGCACGATGCTCTTGCCCGGCTTGTACTCCTCGAACTTGTACGGGCCGGAGGAGAACGGGCGCTGGGTGTACTTCGCGCCGGTGTCCTTGTCCGCCTTCACGGGCGAGCCGGACGGCATGGCGAGGAACTGCTCGAAGTCACCGTTGGGCTTGGGCAGCTTGAAGACGATGGTGTTGTCGTCGGGCGTCTCGATCGCCTTGAGGCCGTCCGCGGACTTGTCCTTGTAGGGGCCCTTGTACTCGCCCTTGGGGTCCAGCGTCTGCATCAGGTACTGCGGGCCACCGGTGATGGTGTCCGTCGCCCAGATGCGCTCGATGCCGTACTTGACGTCCTTGGAGGTCAGCTTGGAGCCGTCCTCCCAGGTCAGGCCGTCCCGCAGCTTGTACGTGTAGGTCTTGCCGCCGTCCGAGATCTCACCGGGCCCGGTGGCCAGGTCACCGACCAGCTTGGTGGAGGCCGCGCCCGGCTTGGTGTCGTAGGAGACCAGCTGGCGGGTGTAGAAGCGCATGAAGTCCCAGGCCATGCCGTAGTAGGCACGCTGGGGGTCGGCGGAGTCGAGGTCCTGCTTGCCGACCATCTTCAGCGTTCCACCCTTTTTGGTGGACGGGTTGGCGACCTTGTTGAACGCCGCGTTGAAGCCGGCGCCCTTCGAGCTGCCGCCGCCTTCGCTGTCGCCGCCGCCGCACGCCGTGGTGGTCATCAGCGCCGCGACCACGAGGGCCGCACCAGCGGTGAGCCGTCGTTTCGAGGTAACTGTGGACATTTTCTCGTAACCTCCGAGATCGCGGTCCCAGGCCGTTGCTTGCCGGAGAACCATGGGAAGAGCCACCTGACGATGCGGCAGGGGCAAGTCGTGGGCTATCGGGTCCCCTTGGGGTCCAGGGCGTCGCGCAGCCCGTCCCCGAAGAGGTTGAAGGCCAGCACGGTGATGAAGATCGTCACGCCGGGGAAGACCATGAACATCGGGTCGTGCTCGTACGTCTCCAGGGCGTCCCGCAGCATTCCGCCCCAGGAGGCCGTCGGCGGCCGGACACCCGCGCCGAGGAAGCTGAGGGCCGCCTCGGTGAGGATGTTGGTGGGGATCATCAGCGTCGCGTAGACGGTGATCGGCGCCACCAGGTTGGGCAGCAGCTCGCGGAAGAGGATGTGCGTCCGCCCGCCGCCGAGGCTGCGCGCCGCCTCCACGTACTCGCGCTCGCGCAGCGAGAGGGTCTGCCCGCGGACGATACGTCCGACGTACGGCCAGCCGAAGAAGCCGATGACGGCGACCAGTACGGCGATGCGGACGCCGCTGCCGGTGAGGCCGAGCAGATCGTCGGGGAGGACCGAGACCAGGGAGATGATGAAGAGGAGCTGCGGGAAGGAGAGCAGCACGTCCATGACGCGGCTGATCACCGCGTCCACCCAGCCACCGAAGTATCCGGCGATGATCCCGAAGAGGGTGCCGAGGGCGACGGCGACCAGGGCCGCCAGGAAGGCCACGAGCAGCGAGATCCGGGCGCCGTAGACGATCCGGCTGAAGACGTCGCGTCCCTTGTTCGGCTCGACGCCGAACAAGTAGTCGCCGCTCACGCCGCCGAGGCTGCCCGTGGGCAGATTGGTCAGCGGGTCGAGCTTGTCCTGGTGGAAATCGTTCGGCGGGTGCCCGAGCAGGCTCACGATCAGCGGCGCGAAGATCGCCACCACGACCAGGACGAGGACAACGATGCCACCCGTCAGAGCGACCTTGTCCTGCTTCAGGCGGTTCCAGGCGATCTGCTTGAGAGACCGTCCCTCGACCTTCTTCACTCCGGAGTCGACTGCGGGACCGTCGGCCGCGACAGGATCCGCTTCCTTGGTCGGCTCGTGCAGTGGTGCCGTCATCGTGGCAAGGACCCCTCTCAACCGGCGGTGGCCGGGCCGAACTGGCCGCTGTGGCGGCGCGATCAGTCAGTCGTACGCAGAGGCGGCAAGACGCCCTTGCTGCGGGAGTCTTCATTGCCGTTACGACTGGTAGCCATACCGACAGGCGAATGGATGCCTAACCGTGATGCGCTCTGGGGTGTTCCGTTATCCGGACGGATGTGAACGCCCGCCGAACACAGGTCAGTTGATACGGAAGGGGGCATGCGAGCAGATTAGCGTCGCATTCACCACCAGGCATGCCGAGCAAGGAAATCTCGGACATGGGCGGCCGGATGAGGCATCGGGCGGATGAACTCACGTACACATCCGTGGAGTTGACGCCTTACGTTCGCGTTACGGAAATCCGGACGAAATCCGGACCGTACGCGGGCATTCCGGACGCCGGGGACGGAGCGGCCCCGGACGGGTCAGTACGCGCCCTGCGGCGGGTAGCCGTAGCCCGCGACGGGGGCCGCCGGGGCGTGCGCCTCGCGGTCGTAGAACGGGCGGGCGTTGGCGCGCAGCCACATCGCCACCGGGTCGTACTCGTCGGACATCGCGACGGTGGAGACGGGCAGCCCCTCCGGGACGGCGGAGACCGACTGCTGCATCATCGCGCGCGCGGCGTCCACCGAGGGCGGGCTCGTGTCATAGAGATCGAGGCCGATGGTGAGGTACGGGACGCCGAGCGCGGGCTGCACCCAGGCGCGGCGCAGCGAGCGGATCGCCGGGGTGTGGTGGGCGTTCTGCGTGAGCAGGGCGTAGAACTGCGGGATCTCGATGGCCGGCTCGGTGAGCCGGAGCGGGCCCGCGGGCATCCGGTCGAGGCCGGTGGCGATCCGGCGCAGGTCCAGCCAGGGGATGCCCACGCCGCCGCCCGGGGCGTGCGGATTGAGCCAGATACCCCAGCGGTCGGGGAAGAGCGCGCGAGCGATGTCCCGGCCGCCGACCAGCTCGTGGGCGCGGTTCCAGCCGCTCACCGAGAGCTCCTGGGCGGAGGTCACACAGGGGGCGTAGCCGAGGCCGTCGACCTCCATGTTTCCGTACTGGGCGTCGGGCGAGCCCGCCTGGCCCTGCCAGAGGAGCATCCAGATCCGGCCGTTCGCGAGGGCCTGCAGCAGCGCCTCGTACGCGTCGTAGCGCCCGGGCGTCACTTGGCGCAGCATGTGCTCGACCTGCCCGGCCGCCGCGGTGCCTGACGCACTCACCTGGTCCCGCCCCTCTTCGATCCACTGTGTCGGCCCGCCGCCCCGGGCACACGGGTGCGGCATGATGCCGAGACACCAGCCATGAAACCAGCTTATGCGCCGGTCCTGACACCGACTTGACGCCATGGGTCGAAACGGTGTTCCGCGGACCGGCCCGGGACGCTCCCGTCCGGGACGCCCCTATACGGCCGCTCGCTGATAGAACGGGCGGATCCGCTCCCGCATCCAGTCGCCGACCGGGTCCTGGGCCACATCGAGCAGTACGAGATTGACCGGCCAGGGAACCTCGACCCGGCCCAGAGCGCGGCTGAGGGCGTCCATCGGGGCGTTGCGCCCGGCGCCCTCCCAGGTGGAGAACTCGACGCCGATGAAGAGGACCGGGTCGCCGCCCTCGATGCTGGCCAGCGTCCGGCGCGCGGAGAGCACTACGCCGCTCTCCTCGAACTCACCGGCCGCCGCGGCGAGGAAGTCGACCGGCTCCTCCTTCCAGTCCGGCTCGTACAGCCGGACCCTGCCGCCGCTTGCCGGACCGTCCAGCGGGGTGCGCCCGGCCCGGCAGAGCTCGGCCACGGCGGGCGGCGGCAGCGGCATCCCGACCGCGCCGCCCGGGTTCACGGCCAGGCCGAGCTGCGGGGGCAGTCCGCGGGCGAAGTCGCGGGCGGGCGCGACGGTGAAGGACATGTTGGTACCGACGCAGGCGAGGAACTGCTGCTCGGAGCTGAAGACGGGGACGTACGCGGCGCCCTCGATCTCCACCGTCGGCAGGTCCAGGGCCGCCGAGTCGGGTCCCCCGCCCTTGGGCAGCGGCACCCAGACCTGGCTGCGGCCGAGCACCTCGACGAGCCGCCCGCCCGCCTCCGGGATGCCCACGGAGGCCATCAGCACTTCTTCGAGCTCATTGGCCGGCCATCCGCCCTGCGGATGGGACTGGACCTGTGCCGGAACGTCCACTGCTTCCCCTTCTCGCCCAAGCTTTCCGGCAGAAGGTTAACGCCCGGCCCCGCCGCCGCCCCGGCCCCGAGGCGCCGGCCACCGGCCACCGGCCTCAGAGGCTGTCGGGCCGCCCGTCCGTGAACGCGATCCGGCCGAGCCGTCCCGCCGCCTCCCGGTCCAGCAGCACCGCCGAGGCGCAGCCGGGCGGCAGCAGGCCCGTCTCGGTCGCCCGCAGCAGCCTGCCCACCGCTCTGCGGTGCCGGGCGAAGGCGTACCCCGATACGCCGCGTCCGCGCTCGCGCTGGCCCTCCCTGGCGGTCTGCGGCGTCACGTCGAGCAGGACGAGGTGCAGGCCCCGGCCCCGGCGCCGGGCGTCACGGGCCAGCCAGCCGCGCACCCACGACTGGGTCCCGCAGTCGTGGACGACGGCGGACTCCCCGGAACGCAGCACCCGCCACAGCCCCCAGTAGTGGGCGACGCGGACGAGCGGGCGGTAGAGGGCGTACGGGAGTAAGCGGGGCATGACCCGGGCCCAGCGGTCACGGGTGTCCTGGGAGTCGATGGCGTGCGCGGTCGTCACTGCCCGCCGGATGAGCGTCGACTTGCCGCTGCCGGGCAGCCCGGAGACCACCACCACGTCCCCCGCCGCGAAACGCAGGCCGCGCGGACTGCGCCCGGACCGCTCCCGCAGATCCCGCACCACGGGCGCGTGCGCGCCCGTCGCGGCCCTCGCCGGGGCCTCCGCCTGTGCGGGCATCGCGCCGTGCGCGACCCCCGCGGTCGTCGCGTACCGCTGCAACGTCATCGCCCTCCCCCTGTCGGCTCACCCCACGTATGCCCCTGAAGTGTAAAGAAAAGGTAATGCGATACAACCGCCCCACGCCGCTGATTTCCCACAGGGGACCGGGGCCCCACTCCGGGCCGATGCGTGCGATGATGACCCGGCCAACTGCATAAAGGCCGCTTGAATCCACGCGGGAGAGTTCCGGTCACTTCCCGTGCCGGGCGCCGAAGGAGCAAGTTCCTCCCTTGAATCTCTCAGGCCCCGTACCGCGTGGATGAGGCAGATCTGAAAAGCGGGCCGCTTCGCGGCTCCACCCAAGGTGCAAGCCGAACCCCTCCAGGGGCTCTCGGCGAACCTCTCAGGTTCCGATGACAGATGGGGAGGGATCGTCCTCGTCGTCATGCCCTGGGAGTCATATCCATGAGCACCGCCCCCCGCCTCACCGCCCTCGATGCCCTGCACCGTTCGCTGGGCGCGACCATGACCGACTTCGCGGGCTGGGACATGCCGCTGCGGTACGCCAGTGAGCGCGACGAGCACAACGCGGTGCGTACGAAGGCCGGCCTCTTCGACCTGTCGCACATGGGCGAGATCACTGTCACCGGCCCCGCGGCCGCGGCCTTCCTGAACTTCGCGCTGGTCGGCAACATCGGCACCGTCGCCGTGGGCCGGGCCCGCTACACGATGATCTGCGCCGAGGACGGCGGCATCCTGGACGACCTGATCGTGTACCGGCTGGGAGAGGCCGAGTACATGGTGGTCGCGAACGCGGGCAACGCCCAGATCGTGCTGGACGCGCTGACGGCGCGCGCCGAGGGCTTCGACGCCGAGGTGCGCGACGACCGCGACGCGTACGCGCTGCTCGCCGTCCAGGGTCCGGAGTCCCCCGCCATCCTGGCCTCCGTCACCGACGCCGACCTGGACGGTCTGAAGTACTACGCAGGTCTGCCCGGCACGGTCGCCGGTGTCCCCGCGCTGATCGCCCGCACCGGCTACACCGGCGAGGACGGCTTCGAGCTGTTCGTCGCCCCCGCCCACGCCGAGCAGCTGTGGAAGGCGCTGACCGAGGCGGGCGCCTCCCGCGGCCTGATCCCGTGCGGGCTCTCCTGCCGCGACACGCTGCGCCTGGAGGCGGGCATGCCGCTGTACGGGCACGAGCTGACCACGGAGCTCACCCCGTTCGACGCCGGTCTCGGCCGGGTCGTGAAGTTCGAGAAGGAGGGCGACTTCGTCGGCCGCAAGGCCCTCGAAGCCGCCGCCGAGCGCGCCGAGACCGCCCCGCCGCGCAAGCTGGTCGGGCTGGTCGCCGAGGGCCGCCGGGTACCGCGCGCCGGTTTTTCCGTGGTCGCCGACGGCCAGGTCATCGGCGAGGTCACCTCGGGCGCTCCCTCGCCCACCCTGGGCAAGCCGATCGCCATGGCGTACGTCGACGCGGCGCACGCCACGCCCGGCGCCGAGGGCGTCGCAGTGGACATCCGGGGCAGCCACGAGCCGTACGAGGTCGTGGCGCTGCCGTTCTACAAGCGCCAGAAGTGACGTCGGCGCTCCCGCAGAAGTGACGCAGTCGCGTCTCACACCGTAAGACCACCGTTCATCAGCACTCCCCCGCGTACAGGAGAATTCAGGTCATGAGCAACCCCCAGCAGCTGCGTTACAGCAAGGAGCACGAGTGGCTGTCGGCCGTCGAGGACGGTGTGGCCACGATCGGTATCACCGAGTACGCGGCCAACGCGCTCGGCGATGTCGTCTACGCCCAGCTCCCCGCGGTCGGTGACACGGTGACCGCGGGCGAGACCTGCGGTGAGCTGGAGTCGACCAAGTCGGTCAGCGACCTGTACTCCCCGGTGACCGGCGAGGTCACCGCGGCGAACCAGGACGTCGTGGACGACCCGTCGCTGGTGAATTCCGCTCCCTTCGAAGGCGGCTGGCTGTTCAAGGTGCGCGTCGCGGAGGAGCCGGAGGACCTGCTCTCCGCCGACGAGTACACCGAGTTCTCCGGCAACTAAAGACCCAAAGGGACCACCTGATGTCGCTTCTCAACTCCTCCCTCCACGAGCTGGACCCGGACGTCGCCGCCGCTGTCGACGCCGAGCTCCACCGTCAGCAGTCCACCCTCGAAATGATCGCCTCGGAGAACTTCGCTCCGGTCGCGGTCATGGAGGCCCAGGGCTCCGTCCTCACCAACAAGTACGCCGAGGGCTACCCCGGCCGCCGCTACTACGGCGGTTGCGAGCACGTCGACGTCGTCGAGCAGATCGCCATCGACCGCATCAAGGCGCTGTTCGGCGCCGAGGCCGCGAACGTCCAGCCGCACTCCGGTGCGCAGGCCAACGCCGCCGCGATGTTCGCGCTGCTCAAGCCGGGCGACACGATCATGGGCCTAAACCTGGCCCACGGCGGTCACCTGACGCACGGCATGAAGATCAACTTCTCCGGCAAGCTCTACAACGTGGTCCCGTACCACGTCGACGAGACCGGCGTCGTGGACATGGCCGAGGTCGAGCGTCTGGCCAAGGAGTCCAAGCCGAAGCTGATCGTCGCCGGCTGGTCCGCGTACCCGCGCCAGCTGGACTTCGCCGCCTTCCGCCGCATCGCGGACGAGGTCGGCGCGTACCTGATGGTCGACATGGCGCACTTCGCCGGTCTGGTGGCCGCGGGGCTGCACCCCAACCCGGTGCCGCACGCCCACGTCGTCACGACCACCACGCACAAGACCCTCGGCGGTCCGCGCGGTGGCGTCATCCTGTCGACGCAGGAGCTCGCCAAGAAGATCAACTCCGCGGTCTTCCCCGGCCAGCAGGGCGGCCCGCTGGAGCACGTGATCGCGGCCAAGGCGGTCTCGTTCAAGGTCGCGGCGACCGAGGAGTTCAAGGAGCGCCAGCAGCGCACCCTGGACGGCGCCCGGATCCTCGCCGAGCGCCTGGTCCAGCCGGACGTCACCGAGGTCGGTGTCTCCGTGCTGTCCGGCGGTACGGACGTCCACCTGGTCCTCGTGGACCTGCGCAACTCCGAGCTGGACGGCCAGCAGGCCGAGGACCGGCTCCACGAGCTGGGCATCACGGTCAACCGGAACGCCATCCCGAACGACCCGCGGCCGCCGATGGTCACCTCGGGTCTGCGGATCGGTACGCCGGCCCTGGCGACCCGCGGTTTCCAGGCCGAGGACTTCACCGAGGTCGCGGAGATCATCGCCGCAGCCCTCAAGCCGTCCTACGACGCGGACGCCCTGAAGGCCCGCGTCGTCGCGCTGGCCGAGAAGTTCCCGCTGTACCCCGGCCTGAAGTAGTCCGGACAAGTTCTCGTAACACGTTGGGGCGGGGCACCGCGCACACTGAACTGTGAGCGCGGTGCCCCGTCCCATGCCCCGCCCCCGGGCCGCCCGGCCCGCACCGCACCACCGGCAGACGACGATGTCTACCAACCCCTGAGGAGTCACCGTGGCCATCTCGGTCTTCGACCTGTTCTCGATCGGCATCGGCCCGTCCAGCTCCCATACGGTCGGCCCGATGCGCGCCGCCCGGATGTTCGCGCGCCGGCTGAAGAACGAGGGCCTGATCGCCCACACCGCCTCGATACGCGCCGAGCTGTACGGATCCCTCGGAGCGACGGGTCACGGCCACGGCACCCCCAAGGCCGTCCTGCTCGGCCTGGAGGGCGAGTCGCCGCGCACCGTCGACGTGGAGTCCGCCGACGAGCGGGTCGAGCAGATCCGCACCACCGGCCGGATCAACCTCCTCGGCATGCACGAGATCGACTTCGACTTCGACGAGCAGCTGATCCTGCACCGCCGCAAGGCCCTCCCGTACCACGCGAACGGCATGACGGTCCTCGCTTTCGACCGCGAGGGCGAGCTGCTGCTGGAGAAGACGTACTACTCGGTCGGCGGCGGCTTCGTCGTGGACGAGGACGCGGTCGGCGAGGACCGGATCGTGCTGGACGACACCGTTCTCAAGCACCCCTTCCGCACCGGCGACGAGCTGCTGCGCCTCGCCCACGACACCGGGCTGTCCATCTCCTCGCTGATGCTGGAGAACGAGCGGGCCTGGCGCACCGAGGACGAGATCCGCTCGGGCCTGCTGGACATCTGGCGCGTCATGCAGGCCTGTGTCTCGCGCGGCATGTCCCGCGAGGGCATCCTGCCCGGCGGCCTCAAGGTCCGCCGCCGCGCCGCGAACACAGCCCGCCAGCTGCGGGCCGAGGGCGACCCGCAGGCCCACGCGATGGAGTGGATCACCCTCTACGCGATGGCGGTCAATGAGGAGAACGCGGCGGGCGGCCGGGTCGTCACCGCCCCCACCAACGGCGCCGCGGGCATCATCCCGGCCGTCCTGCACTACTACATGAACTTCGCGGCCGGCGGCGCCACCGAGGCCGAGAAGGAGGACAGCGTCGTCCGCTTCCTCCTCGCGGCCGGGGCCATCGGCATGCTCTTCAAGGAGAACGCCTCCATCTCCGGCGCCGAGGTCGGCTGCCAGGGCGAGGTCGGCTCCGCCTGCTCCATGGCCGCGGGCGCCCTCGCCGAGGTCCTGGGCGGCACCCCCGAACAGGTCGAGAACGCAGCCGAGATCGGCATGGAACACAACCTGGGCCTGACCTGCGACCCGGTCGGCGGTCTCGTCCAGATCCCGTGCATCGAGCGCAACGGCATGGCGGCGGTCAAGGCGGTCACGGCGGCGAAGATGGCGCTGCGCGGCGACGGCAGCCACAAGGTCTCCCTCGACAAGGTCATCAAGACCATGAAGGAGACGGGCGCGGACATGAGCGTGAAGTACAAGGAGACGGCGCGCGGCGGGCTCGCGGTGAACATCATCGAGTGCTGAGCGGGTAGACCCCCGGTCTCCGGGACGGAGCCCAGCGGTCCGTGCGGTGGAGCCGGGAGGCTTCGCCCGTCGGGCGGCGTCAGGTGTGCGGGTAGAGTAGCCCGCTGCTCGCTCGCGGGCGTCGCAGGTGACGCCCCGGCCTCCTGTGCCTCGCCGCACGCCCCGCACGACAGGTTTCCCGCTCTTGCCCTCCTCCGTACCGTCCCCGGCCGCGCGCCTGCGCCGCTTCCGCCCTTCCTGGCCGTCCCCGAAGGGGTTCCGCACCGAGCTGCTGGCCGGCCTCGTGGTCGGGCTGGCGCTGATCCCCGAGGCGATCTCCTTCTCGGTGATCGTCGGGGTGGATCCGGCGATCGGGCTGTTCACCTCGTTCACCATGGCGGTGGTCATCTCCGTCGTCGGCGGACGCCCCGCGATGATCTCCGCCGCCACCGGCGCGGTCGCCCTGGTGCTCGCACCCCTCAACCGTCAGCACGGGTTCGGTTACCTGGTCGCCGCGGTCATCCTGGGCGGTGTGTTCCAGATGGCCCTGGGTGCGCTGGGCGTCGCGAAGCTGCTGCGGTTCGTGCCGCGCAGTGTGATGGTCGGCTTCGTCAACTCCCTCGCCATCCTGGTCTTCATGGCCCAGATCCCCGAGCTGCACGACGTGCCCTGGGCGGTCTACCCGCTGATCGCCGGCGGCCTCCTGCTGCTGGTGCTCTTCCCCAGGGTGACCAGGGCGGTCCCGGCGCCGCTGGTCACCGTCGTCGCCCTCACGGTCATCACCGTCGCCGCCCAGATCGCCGTCCCGACCGTGGGCGACCGGGGCGAGCTGCCCTCCGCGCTGCCGGTGCCCGGCCTGCCCGATGTGCCGTTCACGGTGGACACCCTGACGACCGTGGCGCCCTACGCGCTCGCCATGGCGCTGGTGGGGCTGATGGAGTCCCTGATGACCGCCAAGCTGGTCGACGACATCACCGACACCCGCTCCAGCAAGACCCGCGAGTCCATCGGCCAGGGCATCGCCAACATCGTCACCGGCTTCTTCGGCGGCATGGGCGGCTGCGCCGTGATCGGCCAGACGATGATCAACGTGAAGGTGTCCGGCGCCCGCACCCGGCTGTCGACCTTCTTCGCGGGCACCTTCCTGATGGTCCTGTGCATCGTCCTCGGGCCCGTTGTCTCCCGCATTCCCATGGCCGCGCTCGTCGCCGTCATGGTGATGGTGTCCGTCGCGGCCTTCGACTGGCACTCCGTCGCGCCGAAGACGCTGAGACGGATGCCGGCCGGGGAGACCCTCGTCATGGTCGTGACCGTGGCCTGCGTGGTCGTCACCCACAACCTGGCCGTCGGCGTCGTGGCCGGCACGGTCATCGCCATGGTGATCTTCGCCAGGCGGGTCGCCCGCCTGGCCGACGTCACGACGGCCGTCGACCCCGGGGGCGACCGGATCGTCTACTTTGTGACCGGCGAACTCTTCTTCGCCTCCGCCAACGACCTGGTCACCCGGTTCGATTACGTCGCCGACCCCGGCCGGGTCGTCATCGACCTGTCCGCCGCCCACATCTGGGACGCCTCCTCGGTCGCCGCGCTGGACGCCATCACCGGGAAGTACGAGCAGCGCGGCAAGACCGTCGAGATCATCGGCCTGAACGAGCCGAGTGCCGAGATGCACAGGACCCTCAGCGGCGAACTCACCGGCAGCCACTGACCCCGGGCGCCACGGCGCCGGACCGGCCCCGCGGCACAACCCGGTACGAGCGCCTCAGCGCAGGTGCACCGGCAGCGATTCGATGCCGTACACGATGGAGAGCTTGCGGAAGGCCAGGTCCTGGGGCGGGACGGCGAGCCGCATCCGGGGAAACCGCCGGGCCAGGGCCGGGTAGGCCGTGCGCAGTTCGGTGCGGGCCAGTTCGGCGCCGATGCAGCGGTGGATGCCGTGGCCGAAGGCGAGGTGACCGCCGCCCGCGGGAGTACGGTGCGGGTCGAAGCGCCCGTCGTCGCTGACGTACCCGGCATCGCGGTTGGCGGCGCTGAGCGAGCAGAGCACCATGTCGCCCTGCGGAATGACCACCCCGCCTATCTCTATGTCCCTGCGGGCGAACCGGGGAAAGGCTATCTGCACCGCCGAGAGATAACGCAGCACCTCCTCGACGAAGGGGGCGGTCATGGCGTCGTCGTGACGTATTCGTTCCAGGACGTCCGGGTTCTGCAGCAGCACCAGGGAGCCCAGGGCGATGGTGCTGGCGGTCGTCTCGAACCCGCCGGTGAGCACACCGTCGGCCAGACCCGCGAGTTCCTCGTCGTCGACGTTGTCGCCGTGCTCCCGCACGATCATACCGAGCAGCCCGTCGCCCGGCTTCTCGCGCTGTGCCTTGACGACGTCCCTGAAGTACGCCAGCGACTCCGACATCGCGCCGAAGGGCGCGGTCGTGCCGGCGAAGAGGTCGAAGCGGTCCATGGCGAGCTGCTGGAAGTCGTCGCGGTCCTCGTACGGCACGCCCAGCAGTTCGCAGATGGTGAGGGAGGGAATGGGCAGCGCGAACTCCTGCACCAGGTCGACCGGGCCCGTGGCGGCCTCCATCGCGTCGAGGCGCTCCTCGACGATGGCGTCGATCCTGGGGCCCAGCCGCCGCAGCCGGCGCATCGTGAACTCCGGGGTCAGGATGCGGCGCAGGCGGGTGTGGACCGGCGGATCGTTGAACCCGAGCCCGCCGGGGCTCTGTTCGGCGGCCACTCCGGCGTTCGTCGCGAGGTGGGCGAAGTCGGTGCTGAATCCGTCGGCCGAGCCGAGGACGGCCTTCGACTCCTCATAACCGCTGACCACCCAGGCGTCCATGCCGAACGGCAGCGAGACCTTGTGCACCGGCCGCTTCGCCCGGGTCCTGGCCAGTTTGTCCACCGGGTCGAGGCCGTCCCTGCGCAGCATCATCAACAGGTCGTCGGGCAGCAGCCGGACCGTGGATGACCCGATCCCGTACTTCTGGATCCTGGACAGGTAACTGCGCCCGATCCGGGCGGTGATACGAGAGCGGAACGTCGTAGTCAATCTGCACTCCATGAGTCGTCGCGCGGTCCGCACACACACGGTGCGGACGTGAAAACAGCTGTGCAGCAGGCGCGGATGTGGATCGTGGCCGGCGGCGACACGGCTTGTGCCAAACGGCATTCTGTCTCAGAGCGTGAGCAAGCGGCGCCCCCCACGGCATCGGATCCGGCCTGCGGGGGCCGATGAGCGGCGACTGTGATCGTGCGCACACAGTGCAGGGACTGGACCCGAAGTGGTGACCACCGTGCCCGTGCGGTGATCGAGCGGCTGCGTGCCGTCGGCCGGAGCGACGACTCCGCGGCGTACGAGCAAGCGGATTCGCGTGCTCTGCTGACCGTCGGACCTGTCCGGCCGGCAGGACTTCGAGCGGCTGATGCGGCCCCTGAAGGGCTCCTGAGCGGGACGGAACAGCAGGGAAACCACCCGGCGGCGCGGCGGGGCGTGAAATCGCCTGCGCGACTGCCTGCGCGGGCGCCTCCGGGCGCGTCCGGGCCGCCGACCGGAGATCACCACAACGAGTCACCGACTGCTCAGAGATGTTCAATCGTTTCTGACGATCAAGCAGTTTCGGTCACAAATAGCTTCCCTCTTTCACCCACAGACGGTTGACTGGGGGTTACACATGGTGATGCCGCCGTCCTGCACCACGGGCGATTGCCACCGCGGGCCCACGGGTCCGGCCCCGATGCCCGACCCCCGGCGGAGGAGAGTGAGCAGGAATGACTGCCTCGTCTCGCACGGTGAGCCTCTGGCCAGAGTCGGTGGGCGGGGGCGGCCCGTACCCCGACGCGTACCCGGCGCCGACACATGAGTCCGGCCGGTTACCCGTTCGTATCGCTCATCCGAACCGCTTCGACGAGGGGCACCAATGAGCCAGATTGCGCTGCCAGCGTTTCATATGCCGTTCCAGAGCACCGGATGCAATCCAGGCATCGAGGAGACCAGGGAGGCAGCGTGGGAATGGGCCGAATCCAATGACCTCGGACTCTCCCCGGTGGCCCGGAAGAAGATGATCCGGACCAGGCCCGAGCTCTGGATCTCCCTCATCTTCCCGGCCGCGTCGCAACAGCATCTCGATCTCTTCTGCCAGTGGCTCTTCTGGGCCTTCCTCGTCGACGACGAGTTCGACGACGGGCCCGCCGGACGTGACCCGCGCATGTGCGAGGCGGCGATCGACCGGCTGGTCACCGTGCTCGACGGCGGCCCGCCGCGCGGCGCCATGGAGCGCGCGCTCGTGGGGCTGCGGACCCGGACGTACCGGGACCGGTCGGCGCGCTGGATCCGGCAGTTCCGGCGGGACACGGTCGCCTGGCTGTGGACCTACTACGCCGAGGCCGTGGAGCGGGCGGCCGGGCAGGCGCCGTCCCGGACCGAATTCGTGAAGCACCGCCGGGATTCGGTGGCCATGCAGCCCTTCCTGGACCTCCATGAGATCACCGCCGGGATCGACCTCCCGGAATCGGCCCGGAGCCTTCCCGCGTACATCGCGCTGCGCAACGCGGTCACCGATCACTCGGGGCTCTGCAACGACATCTGCTCCTTCGAGAAGGAGGCGCTGCTCGGGTACGAACACAACGCGGTGCGCCTCATCCAGCGCGATCGCGGCTGCACACTCCAGGAGGCGGTCGACGAGGCCGGGGCGCAGCTCGCCGGGATCGCGCAGCGGGTGCAGCGGGCCGAGAAGGAGCTGATCGAGGAGATCGAGGCGGCCGGCATCCAGGGCCCCACCCGGCTCGCGCTGGAGCGGTGCCTACGGGACTACCGGGGGCTGGTCCGGGGCGACTTCGACTACCACGCCCGCGCGGAGCGCTACACCCGCCCCGACCTCGTCGAGGTCGACGAACGGGAGTCCCTGTCCGAGCACTTCGCGGCCTGACCCGACGCCGATATGTGCGGGAGCCGCCGACCGGGGGCCGGCAACGGCCTCCGGTCCTGCGCGGCGCCGCTCACGCCCCGGCCCGCCCCAAGTCGCTTTCACCCGTCGCCTGTTCGTAGTCGCCGGCCAGCAGCTCAAGCGCCCGCAGGGCCAGCGCCCACCCCAGCCTCACCTCGCCCGACTCGGCCGAGGCGCCGGTGAGTTCGGCGATCCGGCCGATCCGGTTGAGGACCGTGTTGCGGTGGCAGTAGAGCAGCTCGGCCGCCCGCGCCGCCGAGCAGCCGTGGTCGAGCCAGACCCGGAGCGTGCCGAGCAGCACGTCGCGTTCGGCCGCCATGTCCAGTACGCCGCCCAGCCACGTGGTCACGAGGCGCTCGGCGATCTCCGGCCGGCCGACCAGGAGCACCTCCGCGAGCCGGTCGTCGAAGGCCGCCGCCTCACCGCTTTTGGCGGGCAGCGTGCGCAGCGCGTGCTCGGCCAGCCGCAGCGCCCGCCCCGCCCTGGCCAGCCGGTCGAACTCCGGTGACACCCCCGCGGTGGCACCGGTGCGGTGGCGCAGCAGGTCGAGCAGGACACCGTAATCCCCCGTGGCCGCCAGCCGCACGATTCCCGCGTACCGGCCCGACCGGGGCCGCCAGAAGGACCAGATGCCGTGCTCGTCGAGGACGGGTGCCGGGTTGGGCGGCGCGGCCGGGTCCTGGGCGGCGACGACGATGACGTACCTGTCGTGGACCGGCACGCCCAGCGCGGCGGCGGCCGCCGCCGCGACCGCCGGATCGTCGCCGCGCCCGTCGAGCAGGGCCTCGAAGAGGGCGACGCGGCGGGTGTCCTGCCTGCCCTGCATCTCCAACTGGGTGAGCCGGTACGACTCGGCCATGACCAGCGAGTAGCGGTCGATGGTCTCCCACACGGCGCCCGCCATGTCCAGCTCGGTGTCCCGGTCGCCCGCGACCGGCCCCGCGGCGTCCGGTGTCCCGCGCGTCGCCCGCAGATGTTCGGCCATCATCTGCCACATCACCCGGCCGCCGCGCCGGTAGGCCTGGAGCACGGTGTCCAGCGGTACGCCCTGCTCCGCGCGCCGCCGCCCCGTCTCGCGCGCCGCGTGCTCGCCCTCGCCCGCGCTGGACAACAGCCCGCCGAAGTCCTCCAGCGCGCGCAGCAGGTTGTCGCGGCAGATCCCCCGCAGATCGTCCCGGCTGACGGGCGAGCCGGAGGCGTACGTACCGCTGTGCGCGTGGATGTCGTCGACGACCCGCCGGGTCAGTTCGTCGATCCCCGGCAGGAGGGCGACGGCCAGGGCGCGGCGCAGCTCACCGTCGTCGCCGGTACGCGGGGCTGGGGCACGCGGGTTCTGCGCCATGCCCCGAAGATTAACGCCCACGTTATGCGGATGCCTCGCCATGTGTCTCTCTGTGTGGCTGCTGCCCAGGTGGGCGGTGCACATGGTGGGCAACTGCACATTGTGCGGAGCCGGGGCTACGGCCGATTCTGAGCGGGAAGAGCCGTGTGAACGCCATGTTTCCTGGAGCGTGTCATGTTTCTCAGCGTCGCCATCGTCCTGCGCGAGTCGGCCCGCAAGCATCCCGACCGCGTGGCCGTGGTCGATTCGGGCACCCGGATCACCTACCGCGAGCTGTGGGACGGGTCGCTGCGCTGCGCGGGCGCACTGCGGGCCTCGGGGGTCCGGCCGGGCGACCGGGTCGCGGTGCTGCTGCCCAACTCGGCGGACTTCCTGTACGCGTACTTCGGCGCGCTGGCCGCCGGGGCGACGGTGGTGCCGGTGCACGGGCTGCTGGTGGCCGAGGAGGTGGCGTACGTGCTGCGGCACAGCGGCTCCGTCGTGCTGATCGGCGGCGGTCCGATGTGGCCGGTCGCCGAGGAGGGAGCACGCGCCGCGGGGGTCAGGGCCGTGCACGGCGTGCCGGAGGGCGGCGACCCGCTGAGCGCAGCGGAGCCGGCGGCCCCGGAGGACACCGCGGTGATTCTCTACACCAGCGGCACGACCGGGCGGCCCAAGGGGGCGTTGCTCACCCACCTCAACATCGTGCTGAACGCCTCCGTGATCGCCCATGACCTGCTGCGGCTGGACTTCGACGACGTGGTCCTCGGGTGTCTTCCGCTGTTCCACACCTACGGGCAGACCTGTGCGATGAACGCGACGCTGCGCGCCGGGGCGACGCTCGTGCTCATGCCTCGCTTCAGCGGCGCGGGCGCGCTGGAGCTGCTGGCCGCCGAAGGCGTGAGCGTCTTCATGGGCGTACCGACGATGTACCACGCCCTCGTGGAGGCGGCGGCGCAGGACGACGCGACGCACCGTCCCACCCTGCGCGCGGCCGTCTCGGGCGGCGCGGCCCTCCCCGTCGCCGTGCTCGAACGCTTCGAGGAGACCTTCGCGACGCAGGTCCTGGAGGGCTACGGGCTGACCGAGACCTCCCCCGTCGCCACCTTCAACCAGCCGGAGATCGGCCGCCGCCCCGGCACGGTCGGCCACCCGGTGTGGGGCGTGGAGATCGGGGTGGCGGACGCGGCGGTGGAGGAGGCCGTGGTGCTGCTCGCGGACGGCGAGGTCGGCGAGGTCGTGGTGCGCGGCCACAACGTGTTCGCCGGGTATCTCGACGATCCGGCGGCGACGGCCAGGGCGGTCGTCGACGGCTGGTTCCGCACCGGGGATCTCGGGGTCCGGGACGAGGACGGCTTCCTGAGCATCGTCGACCGGAAGAAGGACCTGGTCATCCGGGGCGGCTTCAACATCTATCCGCGTGAGGTCGAGGAGGTGCTGGTCCGCCATCCGGCGGTCTCCGAGGTCGCGGTGATCGGTGTGCCCGACGAGGCGCGCGGCGAGGAGATCTGTGCGGTCGTCGTACTGCGGGCCGGGGCGGAGGCGGTGACGGAGCAGGAGCTGATCGCCTGGTCCAGGGAGCGGCTCGGGCGGCACAAGTACCCGCGCGTCGTGCGGTTCACCGGGGCGCTGCCGCTGGGCCCGACCGGCAAGGTGCTCAAGCGAGCCCTGACTGCGGCTCCTCCCTCCTCCTGACCCCGCCCGCCACGGCGGCGGAGCCGGTCCGGGTCGACGCGGCCCCGGACTGGGTACACATCGGTCACCGGTCCCCGATCGCACCGCAGAAGGGCTGAACCACATGTCTGCCGTACCCACTCCGATACCCGGGACGTCGCCCCGGGTCAGCACGGTCCACGGGGCGGTGCGCGGCACGCTGGAGCAGGGTGTCGCCGTCTTCCGCGGCATCCCGTACGCCGCCGCGCCGGTCGGCGCCCTGCGCTTTCGGGCACCCGAGCCGCCCGAGCCGTGGGAAAGGGTGCGGGACGCGGTGGAGTTCGGGCCGACCGCGCCCAAGCGGCCGTACGACCCGCCGCTGGACCGGCTGCTGCCCGACCCCGACGTACCGGGCGACAACTGCCTCAACCTCAATGTGTGGACGCCGTCCCCGGCCGCCGCCGGGCTGCCCGTCATCGTCTGGATCCACGGCGGTTCACTGCTGCACGGCTCGTCGGCGGTGCCGCTGTACGACGGCACCGCGTTCGCCCGGGACGGCGTGGTCCTGGTGTCGGTCAACTACCGGCTCGGCGTGGAGGGGTTCGGAGTGTTCCCGGACGCGCCCGCCAACCGGGGGCTGCTCGACCAGATCGCGGCCCTGACCTGGGTGCGGGAGAACATCGCGGCGTTCGGCGGCGATCCGGAGCTGGTCACGGTGTGCGGCGAGTCGGCGGGGGCGATCAGCATCGGCGCCCTGCTGGCCGCCCCTCGGGCCAGGGGCCTGTTCCGGCGGGCCGTGCTGCAGAGCGGTGCGCCGACCGCGCTGCCGCTCGGCGCGGGCGCCCGGCGCACCACGGAGCTGATCGCCGAGCGGCTCGGGGTGGCGGCGACGGCCGGGGCGCTGGCCGCGGTGGATCCGGCCGCGCTGCTGGCCGCGCAGACCGAGGTGACGGCCGGCGGTTCGCCGCTGACCGGCGGGAATTCCTTCCAGATCGTGGTGGACGGCGATCTGCTGCCCCGCGATCCGCTCGAAGCGCTGCTGGACGGCGCCGCGTCCGGTGTCGATCTGCTGCTGGGCTCGAACAGCGAGGAGTACCGGCTCTGGTTCGTACCCAGCGGTCTGACGGAGCGGCTGTCCGCGTTCAAGCTCAGGCTGGCCCTGCTGAAGTTCAAGGTGCCGGGCGCCACGACGCGTACGTACCGGGCGAACCGGCCGGGTGCCACGCCGGGTGAGCTGCTCGGGGCGCTCGCCACCGATCTGCTGCTGCGGGTCCCGCTGAACCGGGTGGCCGACGCCCGTGCGGACGGGCCGGGAAGCACCCATGTCTACGAATTCGGCTGGCCGTCCCCGGTGCTGCGGCTGGGCGCCTGTCACGCGCTGGAGATCGGCTTCGTCTTCGACACGCTGGACAAGCCCGACGCGGTGGCGCTGGCCGGTCCGGACGCCCCGCAGGAGCTGGCCGACGCGATGCACGCGGCGTGGGTGGCGTTCGCCGCGTCCGGCGACCCCGGCTGGCCGGCCTGGGACGCCTCGCGCCCGGTGATGGGCTTCGGCCCCGGCAGGCCCGCCGTGGTGCGGGCCCCGCGCGACGAGGAGCTGCGCGGCTGGGCTCCGTACCGCGAGAGCGCCTGAACGGCGGCCCCCGGCCGGGGAGGCCGGGGGTCCTTCAGGACTCAGTCCTTGTTCTGGGCCGCCCAGAACTCCTCGAACGTGAGCAGCCCGTCGCTGTTGGCGTCGTGCGAGTTGATGACGGCCTGGGCCACCGTCTCGGTGACGTAGGGGTCGCCGAGCTGCGCCATCACGCTCTTGTACTCGACGGCCGAGATCAGCCCGTCGCCGTTCAGATCGAACCGCTCGAATGCCTTGCGCGCCGACTCTATGTCCGCCACGGTTTCGCCCCTTCGTAATCCCTGATCAATGCCTGGCCAATGCCTGACCGACGGGGGTCAGATTAACGGTCGTGACCGATGGCGTTCGCGGCGGCCGGTAGTCGATCATGAGTGGGGGAAGTCCGCCGCCCGGCGGACCACGGACCGGACGGGGAACGGGACACCGATGGATGACGCGCTGGCACGGATTCTGACGGCCTCGGCGCACGGGCGGTTTCCCCCGCCGGACGGTTCGACGACCGTGGTGCGGCAGCCCTCGGCCCGGGACGCCGGGGTGCTGGCGTTCACCGCGCACTCGGTGGTCTTCACCGACGAGGACCCCGAGTGGGTGCGGGCCGTGCTGGCCGCTACCCCCGGCGACGAGCTCGCCGCGACGATGAACCCGCACTTCCTGAACGCGCTGCTGGCCCGGACCGGCCGGCACATGAACACCGTCGATCTGCTGACGGTCGCCCCCGCGCTGCCCGGCGAACCGGAGATCGAGCTGCGGGAGATCGAGGACCCGGAGCATCCACGGGTGGCGCGGGCGATGCGGTACCGCGACGAGGTGCGGGTCTGGTCCGCCGACGGCGGTGTGGTGATCCTCGGCCGGGGCGTCGCGGGCCGCTGGGAGACCGCGATCGAGGTGGCCGAGGAGGCGCGCGGCCGGCGGCTGGGCGAGCGGCTCGCGCGGGCGGCCCGGCAGCTGGTGCCGGACGCGGTGGTGTGGGCCCAGCAGTCGCCGGGGAACGCCCGCAGTGTGCGGACGTTCCAGGCTGCGGGCTACCGGCCGGTGGGCTCGGAGGCCCTGTTCGTCATGGGGTGACTGTTCGCCGGATCAGCTGCGCCACGGCTTGTAGTGCGGGTTGTCGACGCACTCGTTCATGACCTCGGTCTTGGTCGCCCGGTCGATCGGGCACGCCCCGACGATGAACTCCCGGTCGACGCCGCCGGGGAAGGCGACCTCCACCTGGTCGGCGTACTTGTGGGTGTCGCCGATCGTCCTGTTCACGTCGATGCCGCCGGGAGCGTCGATGTAGTAGTTGAACTCGCTCTTCCACTTCTTGTACAGGTCGTGGTCGTAAGTGGTGGAGACGAACGGCGACGGCTGGTTGACCAGGACGTACTTCTCCACGTCGTACTGGCCGTAGTCGATGTCCCTGGCGTGGAAGCCCTCGTCGAAGATGGTCGCCGGGCCCCGGCCGTCCGCCCGGTAGAGCTGGCGGCAGTCGACCCGCCACGAGGGCTGCGGGGTGATCCGGTCGAGGTCCACCGGGTCGGCGGCGGCGAAGAGGTGGTCGGCGACGGCCGGGCAGCCGCCGGGCTTGAGCGTGGCGACAGGGGCGGCGGCCGGAGCGACCGCGGGGGCGGCCTCCGTCGCGGCGGCCGGAACGAGCACGGCGGAGAGGGAGAGAACGGCGAGTGCGGCCCGGCGCCGCAGACGAGAAGTGATCATCATGATGGTCACTGTCGCGGCGGCATGGCGCCGGGCCATGGAGTGTCATCCGAAGGCGAGCGTGTCAGGCGCGGTGTTGACGTCGGGACATCAGCGGAAGACGCCGGTGTGGCCGAGCGAGTAGCGGCCCGGCTGCGGGTAGACGGCAAGTCCGTGCGGGCCGCTGCCCACCGGGATACGGGCCAGCTGCTTGCCGGTGGTGGTGTCGATCGCGTACACCTCGGCGTCGTAACGGCCGCTCAGCCAGAGGACCTTGCCGTCCGCCGAGACCCCGCCCATGTCGGGGCTGCCGCCGCCGGGCAGCCGCCACTTCGTCGCCAGCTTGCGCTTGGCGAAGTCGAAGACGGAGATGGTGCCCTCGCCGCGGTTGGAGATGTACATCTGTTTGGAGTCGCGGCTGACGTAGAGGCCGTGGGTGCCCTTGCCGGTGTGCAGCAGTTTCGGGGTGGTGAACTTCTTCCCGTCCAGGATCCAGATCCCGTCGGCGACCATGTCCGCGATGTAGAACGTCCCGCCGTCCGGCGACAGTTTCACGTCCTGCGGCATCGCGCCGCCGAACGGCAGCTTCTGCTGCCCGATGACCTTCATCTTCGCGGTGTCGACCTTGAGGAGTTCGCCGGAGAACTCGCAGGAGACGATGAAGTACCGGCCGTCGGTGGAGAAGTCGGCGTGGTTGACGCCCGCGCAGTCGACCGGGACGGTCTTGGCCGTCTTCATGGTGTGGGCATCGCGGAAGACCAGCTGACGGTCCATCGAGGCCATCACCACGGCGTACTTGCCGTCCGGGGTGAAGTAGAGGTTGTACGGGTCGGAGACCGGCACCGTGGGGCCGGTCTTCCCGGTGGCCGGGTCGATGGCGGTGAGGCTGTCGCCGATGTCGTTGTTGACCCAGAGGGTCTTCAGGTCCCACGAGGGGACGACGTGCTGCGGCTGGCGGCCGACCTTGATGGTCTTGATGACCTTGTACGTCGCGGGGTCGATCACGGACACGGTGTCGGAGTTGGTGTTGGGGACGTACACCCGGGACGGAAAGTCCTTGACGACCGGGGACAGTTCTCCCCGGTCGGCCGAGTAGACGTCCTTCGCGTCGAGCACCGGGGGCATCCCGGGGAGCCCCGGCGGTGCGGCGCGGTCGGCCTCGGCGGGCCGGGCCGCCTCGCTGCCGACGGCCTGGACGTTCGCCTTCTCGGCGGAGGTGCCGCAGCCGGTGAGTACGGCCAGCAGGACGCCCCCGAGCAGGGCCGCGGTGTGCTTGGTGGAGGGAGACATCAGGTCAGCAGCTCCGTGGTCGTCACCGCGCGCAGTCGGCGGCGGTCGATTTCGGTGAGGAGGAGGGGCAGCGCGGCGACCGTGTCCGCGTAGCCGAAGTGCAGGCTCACCACCGATCCGTTGCGGATCTCCCCGGCCACCTTGCGGGTGACGGCCGCGGCGCCGGGAGAGGTGAAGTCGAGGGAGTCCACGTCGTACGAGAGGACGTGCGGGTAGCCCGCCCTGGCGGCCAGCCGCCGGACGAGCGGTGTGGCGTTCCGGGCGCGCGAGGGGCGGAACCACGTGCCGATGGAGCCGGTGAGCCTGCGCAGCCGCCGGGCGCAGTCGTTGATCTCCGCGTACGCCTCGGCCTCGCCCATCGAGGAGATGTCGGTGTGGTGCTGGGTGTGGTTGCCGAGTTCGTGGCCGCCGTCGAGGATGCGCCGGGGCATGTCGGGGTGTTCGTCGAGCCAGCTGCCGACGGCGAGGACGGTGACCCGGGCGTGGGCCCGTTCGGCCTCGGCGAGCACGGTGCGGGCGGTGGCGGGGTCGCCCTGGCCGTGGAAGGTGAGGGCGACGCGGGCGCGGTCGCGGGGGCCGTGGTCGATCTGGACCGGCTGTCCGGGGAAGCGGTGCGGTCCGGGGGCGGGATTCGGGGACGGAGGCCGGGTGGTCGCGTCGGCCGGGTTGTTCGGTCTCACCGTGTTCGTGACGGCCCCGGCCGGTGTGCCGGCGGCATCGCGGTCCGCGCATCCGGCGGCGAGGACACCGGCGAGGGCGGCCCCTGCTCCCGCGCGCAGGGCGCCGCGGCGGTGCACCGGAGTGTCGGAGACGTTCATGTGCAGACACAGTAGGGGCGAAATGAGATGGAAATAACAATTTAGACATATGGGCGAACCGAATGAATCACTCACTCAATCCCATAAATATTCACACTTTTACAGGCAAGTGACCCATCACACCTGCGATTCACCCAGAGAATGTCCCACTATCACCGTAGATGCATCGATTGCACCTTTGGCGGGGAGGTCGCCCGTCTGCCATAGTCGGTCACACGACCGCATGACCCGAGCCAGGTCGTCACAAGCGGCCGCGAACACACCCCCCATTTCGCGGCCCCCACACAGCAGCCCCCGAAGCGCCTCACCACGGCGGACGGGGGCTGCTGTGGTTTCCGGGCACGGGCGGGCACGGGTACGGGCCCGCCGACCGGGATCAGCGATCGGAGATCCGCATCTCGAACCACGTGGTCTTGCCGCGCGGCAGCAGATCCACACCCCAGCGGTCGGAGAGCTTGTCGACGAGGAAGAGGCCCCGCCCGCTGACATCCATCGGCTGAACGGGCATCAGGCAGGGCAGTCCGCGCGAGGGGTCGCGCACCTCGACCCTGATCCAGCCGCGGCGGCGCATCATCCGCAGCCCGAAGACCCGGGCGCCGGTGTGCCGCACCGCGTTGCCGACGAGCTCCGAGACGAGCAGCACGGCGTACTCGGCGGTCTGCGGGGAGAGCGCCCACTGACGCAGCACCACGCACGAGGTGAGCCGCCGGGCGGTGGCCGCGGACTCCGGACGGGAGGGCAGGCGGACTTCGCCCTCCGTCGGATTCCCGAACAACTCCAGTGTCTTGAACGCCTGTTCGTCCTCCACGGTCGGCATCCACCGCGCCCCTGTCGCACTGCTGTGCGGTCGCGGCTGTTCCACACCCTCCAGGCCCGCCATGGACACCATCATGGCCGCAAGACGGGCGCGCCGGGGCCGTTCCGAAGGAATCAGCACCCCGGAACCCACCGCTCCATGAAGGCGGATAGGCATATGCCAGTGGCAGAACGCGAGCCGCTGCAACCCCTCTGACCTGCACGGACATGCCCTCTGACCGCGTTCTGAGGGCACATCGGATTGGCCGGGCCTCAAGGTTGCCTTGAGGCCCGGCCAATCCGCCCGCACGGATGAACGCGCGTCAGTCCGTGCCCAACTGGCGTTCGGTCAGAGGAATTTGGCCTTGCCCGGACCCTCTTCGACGAAGCTGCGCATTCCGCGCTCCCGGTCCTCGGTGGCGAACAGTCCGGCGAACCAGTTCCGCTCGATCGTGAGCCCGGTGTCGATGTCCGTCTCCAGGCCGGCGTCGATGGATTCCTTGGCGGCGCGCAGCGCCAGAGCCGGCCCCTTGGCCAGCACGGCGGCCCAGGCGTGCGCCTGCTCGTACACCTCGGCGGCGGGCACCACCCGGTCCACCAGACCGATCGCCAGGGCCTCTTCGGCCCGCACGTGGCGGCCGGTGAAGATCAGGTCCTTGGCCCGGGAGGGGCCGATCAGCCGGGCCAGGCGCTGGGTGCCGCCCGCGCCCGGGATCAGCCCGAGCAGGATCTCGGGCTGGCCGAGCTTGGCGTTGTCGCCGGCGATGCGGAAGTCGGCGCAGAGCGCCAGCTCGCAGCCGCCGCCCAGCGCATATCCGGTGACGGCGGCGACGACGGGCTTGGGGACCCGGGCCACCGCGGTGAACGAGTCCTGCAGCGCCTTGGACCGTACGACCATCGCCGCATGGTCCATCGCCTGCATCTCCTTGATGTCCGCGCCCGCCGCGAACACCTTCTCGCCGCCGTAGAGGACCACGGCGCGCACGTCGTCGCGGCGGGTCGCCTCCTCGGCGAGTTCACGCAGCCGGTCCTGGGTGGCGACGTCCAGGGCGTTCATGGGCGGGCGGTCCAGCAGGATCGTGCCGACGCCGTCGCGTACTTCGAGGTTTGCGGTCATGGGGGCAGGTTAACCGTCGCTAACGACGGCGGGCCCGGTGCTGTTGGTCACAGCACCGGGCCCGCTCCGTACGACCTGCTCGAAGGACTACTTGGTCCACTCCGACCAGGACATGTTCCAGCCGTTGAGGCCGTTGTCCGGCTGGATCGTCTTGTCGTGCGAGTTCTTCACGACCACTACGTCACCGATGAGGGAGTTGTCGAAGAACCAGGCCGCCGAGGTCTTCTTGGACCAGGCGCCGCGCACGTCCTGCAGGCCGACGCAGCCGTGGCTGGTGTTGGTCGAGCCGAAGATGCCGGAGTTGCCCCAGTAGTTGCCGTGGATGAAGGTGCCCGAGGTGGACAGACGCATCGCGTGCGGCACGTCCTTGATGTCGTACTCGCCGCCGAAGCCGACGGTGTCACCGTTCATCCGGGTCACCTTGAGCTTCTCGCTGATGACCATCTGACCGTTGTACGTGGTGGTCGCCGGGGCGCCCGCCGAGATCGGGATGTCCTTGATCTGCTGGTCGTCACGGACGACCTTCATCCGGTGGGTGCTCGCGTCGACCGTGCTGACCTGCTTGCGGCCGATGGTGAAGGAGACCGTCTTGGTCTGCTTGCCGTAGACACCGGGGCGGCCCTCGACGCCGTCGAGGTTGAGCTTCACGGTCACCTTGGTGCCCGCGGCCCAGTAGTCCTCGGGACGGAAGTCGAGCCGGTCGTTGCCGAACCAGTGGCCCTCGACCGGGACGGACGGCTCGGCCGTCACCTTGATCGCCTTCTCGACCGCCTCCGGGTCGGTGATGCCGCGGGTGAAGTGGATCGAGACGGGCATCCCGACGCCGACCGTGGAACCGTCCTCCGGGGTGTACTGCCCGATGAAGGTGTTCTGCGGGACCAGCGTGGTGAAGCTGGTGTCCTTCGCCGACTCACGGCCCTTGGAGTCCTTGGCGACCGCGTGGACCTTGTACTTGGTCGCGGCGGCCAGGTGCTGATCCGGGGCCCAGCTGGCGCCGTCGGCCGCGATCTTCCCCTCGACCTCGGCGCCCTTGGGGTCGGAGACCTTGACCGTGGTCAGCTTCCCCTGGTCGGCCGAGACCTTCAGCACGCCGCTCGTCGCGACGGAGTCCGCGCCGTCCTTCGGTGCGACGGTCACCACGGCCTGCGAGGCCGAGGTGTCCTCGGCCTTCCCCGCGCCGCCGCCCTTGCCGCCGGCGTCGTCTCCCCCGCCGCACGCCGTCACCAGCAACAACAGCGCACCCAGAACCAGAGCCAGCGGTCCGGTGGATCCTCGCCCGCCCCGTACGCCGTTCGCCCCGGCCGATGTCCCCGATATCGGCTGCCCGTTCAATGTGGTTGTCTCCCCTCACACGGCCTGGCCCCGCCAAGGCCCCCGGGAGCCCGAAGGCTCCCTCCCCCGCGCGCTGCACATGCACGCTCAGCGAAAGATAATCACACCGAGCGTGGGGAAATGATCCCCCGGATGTCACCGTTCAGTCCCAAGTTGTCCCGGGGCTTTGCCGGGTGGCGCGGGAGGAGGCCGGGCAGGGCGGGCCGACGGGGGTCAGCGGAGGGCGGAGCCGGCCTTCCACCCGGCCCAGTCCAGGTTCCAGCCACTGAGCCCGTTGTCCGGCGCGACCTGTTTGTCCTTGGAGTTGACGACCTCGACCACATCGCCGATGAGCGTCCGGTCGTAGAACCAGCCGGCCGGGGTGTCGCTGCCGCCGCCCTGTACGTCGAGGAGCCCGACACAGCCGTGGCTGACGTTCTGAGAGCCGAAGACGTCCTCGTCCGACCAGTAGTTGCCGTGCAGGAAGGTGCCGGAAGCGGTGAGCCGGATGGCGTGCGGGACATCCTTGATGTCGTACTCGCCGCCGAAGCCGACCGTGCGGCCGTTCATCCGGGTCACTTCGTGCATCTCGCTGACCACCATCTTCCCGTTGTACGTGGTCGTCTTCCCCGCGGCACCCGCCGTGATCGCAATGGTGGTGGCGGCCTCGCCCTCGCGGCGCACCTCCATGGTGTGCGCGGCCGCGTCGACCAGGGACGTCTGGGAGCGGCCGATCTCGAAGACGACCTTCTTGTCCTGGGTGCCGTACACGTGCGGCGCGCCCTCCACGTCGCGCAGCGCCATCTCGACGGTCACCTCGGTGCCCGGCTTCCAGTAGGCGGCGGGGCGGAAGTCGAGCCGGCTCTCGCCGAACCAGTGCCCCGCCACCTCGACCGGTGGAACGGCCGTCACCTTGATGGCCCTCTGGACGGCCGCGCGGTTGGTGACCGGCCGGTTGAAGTCGAAGGAGACGATCATCCCGGTGCCGACCGTGGAGCGGTTCTCCGGCTTGAAGTAGCCGATGAAGCGGTGCTCGGGCACGACCGTGGTGAAGGTGGTGTGGCGGGCCGAGCGGTGCCCCGAGCCGTCCACGGCCACCGCGTCCATGCTGTACTTGGCGGCAAGCCTGAGCCGGCCCGCCCCGCTCGCGGGCGCCCAGGACCGGCCGTCGTCCGCGATCCGGCCGGGCACCTTCTGGCGCTGCGCGTCCTCGATCCGGGTCACCGCCACGCTTTCCAGCCGGCCGTCGGAGACCTTCACCCCGATCCGGTCGTCCGGGCCGATGTTCTTCGCCCCGTCCCGCGGGGTGACCTGGATCACGTCCGGTGGCGGGCCCGCGTCCCCGCTGAAGATCGATCCGACGCCGGTGCAGCCGGTCAGTACGGCCAGCACGACGAGCAGCCCTGCCCATGTCGCCGCGGTGGCCGGGTTCGCCACCGCCCTCTTCGCTACGTGGTTCACGCCCGCCCAACGACAGGGGCCGGTCGGGGGAAACGTGAGTGCGGGCGTCCGGGTGGGCAGAAACAGAGGGAGGACCACACTCGGGGAGCCGCGGCCGGGACGCCGTGCGCTCCCTTTCGGTGCCGGTCCGCACGAGCCGCGGGAGGCGAGCAGGTGTCGAGCGCAGCCGAGCAGGAGGCAGTACGGGAGCCGGGTGCGGCAGCCGCCCGGGGGCGGCCGCCCGCCGTGTGGCCCGGCGCCCCGACACCGCTCGGGGCCCGGTTCCGGGTGGGCCCCGACGGGATCGCGGGCACCAACTTCGCGCTGTGGGCGGGCGGTTCGGAGGCGGTCGAGCTCTGCCTCTTCGACGAGGACGGGGCCGAGCGGCGGCTCGCGCTGACCGAGCTGACCCATGAGATCCGGCACGGCTTCGTACCGGGAGTGCGGCCGGGGCAGCGCTACGGCTACCGGGTGCACGGCCGCTGGGACCCCTGGACCGGGGCCCGCTGGAACCCGGCCAAGCTGCTCCTCGATCCGTACGCACGGGCGGTGGACGGCGCGTTCACCCTTCCGGCCGAGGTGTACGGCCATGTGAGGGACTGGCCGCAGCAGCAGGTCGCCGACACCGTCCGCGACGAACGGGACTCCGCCCCGCACGTCCCCAAGGGCGTCGTGGTCCATGACGACGACGACTGGGCCGAGGACCGCAGGCCCAAGACCCCGTGGGCGGACTTGGTCATCTACGAACTGCACGTACGCGGCTTCACCAAGCTGCACCCCCAGATCCCCGAGGAGCTGCGGGGCACGTACGCCGGCCTCGCCCATCCGGCGGCCGTCGGACACCTCCAGCGGCTCGGGGTGACGGCGGTGGAACTGCTGCCGGTGCATCAGTTCGCCCACGAGGACCATCTGCTGAGGCGCGGGCTGCACAACTACTGGGGCTACAACTCCATCGGCTACTTCGCCCCGCACGCCGGCTACTCGGCGAGCGGCACCGCGGGCCAGCAGGTCGGCGAGTTCAAGCGGATGGTGCGGGCGCTGCACGACGCGGGGATCGAGGTGATCCTCGACGTGGTCTACAACCACACCGCGGAGGCGGGCGAGCTCGGTCCGATGCTGTCGCTGCGCGGCATCGACAACCGGGGCTACTACCGTCTCCAGCCCGATGCCCGCAGGTACGCGGACTACACCGGCTGCGGCAACACCCTGCACGTGGTCCAGCCGCAGGTGCTGCGGCTGATCACGGACTCGCTGCGCTACTGGGTGACGGAGATGGGCGTCGACGGCTTCCGCTTCGACCTCGCGGCCGCGCTGGCCCGCTCCATGCACGACGTCGACATGCTCTCGCCGTTCCTCGCGGTGATCGCCCAGGACCCGGTGCTGCGCCGGGTGAAGCTGATCGCCGAGCCGTGGGACGTCGGCAACGGTGGCTACCAGGTGGGCGCCTTCCCGCCGCTGTGGACCGAGTGGAACGACCGCTACCGGGACGCCGTGCGGGACTTCTGGCGCGGCGCGCTGCCCGACGTGCGCGACCTCGGCTACCGGCTGACCGGGTCCAGCGACCTCTACGCGTGGGGCGGCCGGCGCCCCTACGCCTCGGTCAACTTCGTCACCGCGCACGACGGCTTCACCCTGCGCGACCTGGTGAGCTACGAGCAGAAGCACAACGAGGGCAACGGCGAGGGCAACCGGGACGGTACCGACGACAACCGGGCCTGGAACTGCGGCGCCGAGGGCGAGAGCGAGGACGCCGGGATCAACGCGCTGCGCCGCCGCCAGCTGCGCAACCTGCTGACCACGCTGCTGCTGTCGACGGGCGTGCCGATGCTGGTCGCGGGCGACGAGATGGGCCGTACGCAGGGCGGCAACAACAACGCGTACTGCCAGGACAACGAGATCGGCTGGCTGGACTGGTCACTGCTCGAACAGCCCGGCTGGCGGGCGCTGACCGAGCTGACGGCCCGGGTGCTGCGGCTGCGCCGCACCCATCCGGTGCTGCGCCGCCGGGCCTTCTTCTCCGGGCTGCCGCAGGCGGCGGACGGGCTGCGGGACCTGGCGTGGTTCACGGCGGGGGGTACGGAGATGACGGAGGCGGACTGGTACGCGCCGGCCGCCACGGTCGGCCTCTACCTCTCCGGGCGCGACATCCCCGGCCGGGACGCGCGGGGCGAGCAGATCACGGACGACAGCTTCCTGGCGGTCCTGCACGCCGGCCACCGCCCGTGCGGCTTCCGACTCCCCGGGCCGCCGTGGGCGCGGAGCTACGAGCTGGTCCTGGACACGTCGCGGGAGGACCAGGCCACGGCTCCCGGCACCGTCCACCCGGGCGACGGGACGCTGACCGTGCCGGCCAGGTCGGTGCAGCTGCTGCGCGTCAGGGAGTGAGTGGAGTGTGCGGTGTGAGCGGGCGCCGGGGCCGGGGCCGGGGTCAGCCGAGGATGCCCCGGTCGTAGCCGATCGCGACGGCGGCGGCCCGGTCCTTGGCGCCCAGTTTGGCGAAGACATGGGTGAGATGGGTCTTCACGGTGGCCTCGCTGATGAACAGCTCGGCGGCGATCTCCCGGTTCGACGTGCCCTTCGCGACGAGTTCGAGCACCTCGCGCTCGCGGCCCGACAGCGCCTCGCTGCCCGCCGCCGGGGTGCGCACCCGTGAGATGAGCCGGGAGGCGACGGCGGGCGAGAGCACGGTGCGGCCGTCGGCGGCGGCGCGGACGGCGGTGAACAGCTCGTCGCGGGGCGCGTCCTTGAGCAGATAACCGGTCGCGCCCGCCTCGATCGCGGGCAGGGTGTCGGTGTCGGTGTCGTACGTGGTGAGGACCAGCACCTTGGACCGGGCGCCGCGCCGGGCCAGTTCGGCAATGGCGGCGACTCCGCCGCCGCCCGGCATCCGCAGGTCCATCAGGACGACGTCGGGGTCCAGCCGGATCGCCAGCTCGACCCCCTCGACCCCGTTCGACGCCTCCCCGAGGACGTCGAAATCCGGGGCCGAGTCGAACATGCCGCGCAGACCGTCCCGTACGACGGGGTGGTCGTCGACGACGACGAGGGTGATGACACGTGCGGATTCCTGAGCCATGGCAGGACAACCGTACTGGTCATCGGCTGTGCCGGACCAGGGGCACCCGGGCACTGACGGCCGTGCCCCGGCCCGGCTCCGTCTCCACCTCGACCGTGCCCGCGATGCGTTCGGCTCGGGCCCGCATGCCGCCGAGCCCGAAGCCGCCCGCACCGCAGGCCGGCGGCAGGGCGGCCGGGTCGAAGCCGCAGCCGTCGTCCCGTACGTCCAGGGTGAGTTCGTCCCCCATGAACGACAGCGTGACTCCGGCCCGGGAGGCCCCGGCGTGGCGGCCGACATTGGCGAGGGCCTCCCCGGCGATCCGCAGGAGGGTGGCGGCTATCTCGTCGTGGACCGGCTCGACGGTGCCGGTGACGGTGAAATCGGCCCGGACCCCGTGGCGTTCGGACCACTCGGTGACCGTGCGCTTCAGCGCGCCCGGCAGGTCGTCGTGTTCCAGCGCGGCGGGGACCAGGTCGTGGACCGAGCGGCGGGCCTCGCCGAGGCTGTGCCGGGCGAGGGCGGCGGCGCGGTCCACGTGCACCCGGGCCTGCGCCGGGTCGGCGTCGCCGATCGAGGTCACCACCTGGAGCTGGGCGATGATGCCGGTCAGGCCCTGGGCCAGGGTGTCGTGGATCTCGGCGGCGAGCCGGCGGCGCTCGTCGGCGACGCCCGCCTCGCGGGCCTGGACCAGGAGCTGGGCGTGCAGCCCGGCGTTCTCCGCCATGGCCTGTTCGAGCCGGGCGTTGGCCGACTCCAGTTCGGTGATGGTGTCGACCTGGGTGCGGGCGTGGTCGGCCTCTCGGTCGCCGATCCTGGCGAAGACCATGGTGAGGGTGCCGTGCAGGCCGAACAGGGCGGCGAAGGCGAACCAGTTCATCAGGGAGGCCGGCGGCAGGCCGCTGCCGCACTGCGCGCCCGCCATGATGGCGGCGGTGACCAGCAGCGCGGGGCGGACGGCCCGGCGCGGGAGCAGCCGGCCGGTGTCGAAGTATCCGAGGATCGCGAACACCGAGTAGAAGGGGTTGCACCAGGTCAGTGCGAAGGCGAGCGCGGTGCGGGCGACGAAGTAGCACTGAGCCGCCCGCGACCTGGGCGGCCTGGTCGGCCCGACCCGCCCCCACCAGAGCTGGAGGACCAGGGCCGCCGGCACCAGCGCCGCCGTGGTGTACACGTCCGCGCGGTCCATGATGAACGGGGCGCTCACGGCCGCGACAACGGTGCTCAGGCCGAGGAACCCGTAGGGCCCGTACCTGAAGAACCGCTCCCACCCCAGCTCGGCACTGGTCACATCGTTTTGGTGCGCCGTCGCCGTGTCCCACGCCTTCATGGGTGCAGTCTCCCCGTATCCGGCGCGACGGTCACTCCCACCGGAACAGACGGGTCGCGAGGAAGGTCACCAGCGCGGTCCACAGCACCATCACACCGAGCTGGGTCAGACCGGGCCAGCTGCCGGACACCGCCCGGTCCAGCGCCTCGGACGCCGCTCCGAACGGGGTGAACCGGACGATGTTCCGGAGGGTGTCCGGCATGCTCTGCACCGGGATCCAGACACCGGCGGTGAACATCATCAGGACGTTCACCGCGGCACCGATGCCGGCGGACGCCTTGAGCGTGCGGGAGAGGGCGCAGAGCAGTGCGCCGAGGGTCAGCACGCTCGCCGTCGACAGCAGCAGCGCCAGGACGTAGCCGACGGGCTGTCCGGGCAGCGCGACGCCGAAGGCGACCCGGCCGACGGCCATCGCCAGTGCGGCGGAGCCGAGGGCGGCGGCGCCGTGCAGGGCGATCTGCGCGGTGAGCAGCGCGGAGGGGCGTACCGGAGTGGTGGACATCCGGCGCAGGATGCCGCGTTCGCGATAGCCGGTGAGGACGGGCGGCATGGCCTGCAGCCCGGACATGATCATGGCGAGCAGTACCGCCACCGGTACGTACAGATCGATGACGCGCCGGCCTCCGAGCGCGTCGTCGTGGGCCCGGAAGGAGGGGATCAGGCCGAGGACCGTCATGAGCGCGGTCGGGAAGACGAGGATCCAGAACAGGGCGGCGGGTTCGCGGAGGAAGAGCCGGGTCTCGGACCTGAGCACCGCCTTGCGCGCGGATGCGGAGGCGGGGGCGGATGTCGTGGTGGCCGTGGCCGTGGCCGAGTTCGGCGTGGTCATCTCAGGCCGCCTGTTCTGTGAGGTCGAGGAAGGCGTCGTCGAGCGTCGCCTCCGAGACGCGGAGCCGGTGTGCGGTGATGCTGTGCCGGGCCAGCAGGGAGATCACGGCGTTGACCGTCTCGTCGGTGCCGCTGATGACGACCCGGTCGTCCTCACGCTCCACGGAGACCGCGCCGGGCAATTGCTCCAGCTCCGTGTCGGTGAGCGGCCGGGACGGGGTGAAGGAGATGACCGTGGAGCCGGCGGAGCTGCCGATCAGGCCGGAGGGGGTGTCGAGGGCGACGACCTTCCCCTTGTCGATGACGGCGATCCGGTCGCAGAGCTGCCTGGCCTCCTCCATGAAGTGGGTGACCAGCAGGACGGTGACGCCGCTGTCGCGTACGTCCTCGATGAGCTTCCAGGTGTCCCGGCGGGCCCGTGGGTCCAGGCCGGTGGTCAGCTCGTCGAGCACCACCACGCGCGGGTTGCCGACCAGGGCGAGCGCGATGGACAGCCGCTGCTTCTGACCGCCGGACAGCTTGGCGAAGCGGGTGCCGTCCACGGTGTGCAGGCCCAGCCGTTCGGCGAGCTCCCGCCAGTCGACGGGGTCCGGGTAGAAGGCGCTGTACAGCTCCAGCGCCTCGGCCACGGTGAGTTTGGGCTGGAGCTCGCTCTCCTGGAGCTGGGCGCCGAGCAGGCCGGTGAGCCGGTCGTGGTCGGCGACGGGGTCGAGTCCGGCGACGCGGATCGTGCCGCCGTCGGGGACCCGCAGCCCCTCGACGCACTCGACGGTGGTGGTCTTGCCCGCGCCGTTGGGGCCGAGGATCCCGAAGATCTCCCCCTCCTCGACGGCGAAGCTCACTGAGTCGACCACGGTGCGCCCGGCGTACGCCTTCCGCACCCCGTTCACTTCGATGATTGCCATGGACACGAGCATCGGGCGCGGGGGCCCGGCGCACCATCGTCCATCGCGCTCGAAGAGGCATCAGCCGATCGGTTGATACGGACTACGACCTGCGCTCCCGCAGCCCATGGGACGTACGTCGGCCGGAAAACCACATGAGCGATGTCAGGGGTGAAACGTAATCTCGACTGTGATGCCCGAGGAACATGCAGAGCCCAAGGACCGGTCCACCGTTCAGTCCCTGTTGCGGTTGTGGCCCTATGTGAAGCCGGTACGCAAGCGGCTGTTCGGCGCCGCCCTGGTCGCGATCGTCGCGTCCAGCGTCGGCCTGGTGATCCCCCTCGTCCTGAAGTGGATGGTCGACGGCCCGGTGGCGGACCGCGACCCCGGCGGGGTCTGGCTCGGCGCGCTGTACCTGCTGCTGCTGGGCATCGCCGAGGCCGCACTGTTCGGGGTGCGGCGATGGATGGTTGCACGACCGCTGGCCGGGGTCGAGGCGGCGATGCGGGCCGATCTGTACCGGCATCTGCAACGGCTGCCGGTGGCGTTCCACGACCGCTGGCCGTCGGGGCAGTTGCTCTCGCGCGCGACCACGGACCTGATGCTGCTGCGTCAGTTCCTGGCCTTCCCGCTGACCTTCCTGCTGGTCAACGGTGCGACGATCCTGATCGGCATCGTCATTCTGCTGATGCAGCACTGGACACTGGGGCTGGTGCTGCTCGCTCCGGCGGTGCCCCTGATGGTCATCTGCCTGCTCTTCGAGACGAAGTTCTCACTGGTGGCGCGCCGGGCCCAGGACCAGGTCGGCGATCTGACGACGGTCGTCGAGGAGAGCGTGCTCGGCATCCGTATCATCAAGGGCTTCGGCCGGCACCGCAGCCAGGCCCTCGTCTTCCGTTCCCTCTCGGAGCGGCTGCGCACCACGGAGCTGGGCAAGGCCCGTCTGCTGGCGGGCATCTGGTCCGCCAACACCCTGCTCCCGGAGCTGTCCATCGGTGCGGCGCTGGTACTCGGCACGGTCCAGGTCGCGGACGGGAACCTCTCGGCGGGCACCCTGGTCGCCTTCCTCTCCACGGCGCTCGCGCTGCGCTGGCCGGTGGAGTCGATCGGCTTCCTGCTGGCGATGAGTCAGGAGTCGGCGACGGCGACCGAGCGGTTCTTCGAGGCGATGGACGTGGCCGAGGAGGCGGACGCGCCGGACGTGGCCGGGCGGGCCGACGCGGACGAACAGGCCGGCGTGGACGGGCGGATTCAGGGCCGCGAATCATCCCGGGGCGAAATGGTCTTCGAGGGCGTGGAGTTCCGCTACCCCGACGCGGAGCCCGGTTCCGTGCCCGTGCTGTCCCGGATCGATCTACGGATCCGGCCCGGCGAGACAATGGCCCTGGTCGGGGCCACGGGCTCCGGCAAGACGACGCTCACCGCCCTGGTGCCGCGGCTGCACGAGGCCACCGCGGGGCGGATCACACTGGACGGCACGGACATCGCCACCATGTCCCGGGAGCGCCTGCGCGAGCTGGTGTCGGTGGCGTTCGAGGAGCCGACGCTCTTCTCGGCGAGCATCGGGGAGAACGTGCTGATGGGTGCCGAGGGCGCCGGGGACGACGAGTTGCGCAGGGCACTGGCCATCGCCCAGGCCGGCTTCGCGCACGAGCTGCCCGAGGGCGTCGACACCCAGGTCGGCGAGCAGGGCCTCAGCCTCTCCGGCGGCCAGCGGCAACGGCTCGCGCTGGCCCGCGCGGTGGTCGGCCGGCCGCGCTTCCTGGTCCTGGACGACCCGCTCTCCGCGCTGGACGTGCACACGGAGGCGCTGGTGGAGGCCGCGCTGCGGGAGGTCCTGGCGGAGACGACGGCGATCGTGGTCGCGCACCGGCCGTCCACGGTGATGCTCGCGGACCGGGTCGCACTGCTCTCCGAGGGCCGGATCGCCGCCGTCGGCACCCATCAGGAACTGCTCCGCAGCAGCGCCGAGTACGCCTGGCTGATGTCGGGCACCGAGGGCGCCGGCGGTGCCGATGGCGCTGGTGGTGCCGATGGCGCCTTCCCCGACCAGTCCGCCGAGGACGTCCTCACCGAGAAGGGCACCCGATGACCAGTACGACGCCGGACACAGCCCCCGCCGACAACACAGCGGACGCAACGGACGCGACGGCCACGACGGACGCCACCGGCCCCCGTGCCGGGTCCCGTGACCGCTTCGACCGGGACGACCTGCCCACCCCGCCCGGCGCGACCGGGACACTGCTGCGGTCGCTGCTGCGGCCGATGAAGGCCCGGGTGGCGCTGATCGCGCTGCTGCTGCTGGTCCAGCAGGCCGCGCTCCAGGCGGGTCCGCTGCTCGTCGCCTACGCCATCGACAGCGGGGTGCCCGCGTTCCGGGAAGCGGACTACGGGCCGCTGATCGCGGTGGCCGTCGCCTACGCGCTGTGCTCGGCGGCGGGCGGGGCCACGCAGTACGCGTTCGTGCGGGTCTCCTCCCTGGTCAACCAGGACGCGCTGCTCGATCTGCGCGGGCGGATCTTCCGTCATGCGCAGGCGCTGAGCGTGGACTTCCACGAGCGCTACACCTCGGGCCGGCTGATCTCCCGTTCCACCACGGACGTGGAGTCGCTGCGGGAGCTGCTCAGCGAGGGGCTCCAGGAGCTGATCGCCGTCGTACTGTCCTTCGTCTCCATCTCGCTGATGCTGCTCTGGCTGGACTTCGGCCTGGGATCACTGGCCGTGCTCTCCTTCGTCCCGCTGTATCTGCTGGTGCGGCGCTTCCAGCGCCGGGCCGGACTGCTCTACGCCGAGCGGTCCTCGGCGATCGCCGCGGTCATCGTGAAGTTCGCGGAGACGATGAACGGCATCCGTCCCGTCCAGGCATTCCGCCGCGAGCCGGTCAACGACGGTCACTTCGAGGACCTCAACAACGCGCACCGGTGGACCAACGGCAGCGCGATGCTGGAGATGGGCCGCTATGTCGTCGGCTCCCGGCTGGTCGCCAACACGGCGATCGCCGGAATCGTGCTGTGGGGGGCGTACCGGGTGGCCTCGGGCACCCTGGCGCTCGGGGTGCTGGCCGCGGTCGTGCTCTATCTGCGCCGGCTGTACGACCCGATCGACCGGCTCGGCATGTTCCTCAACTCCTACCAGTCGGCCGCGGCCTCCCTGGAGAAGATCGCGGGCCTGCTGGCCCAGGCCCCGTCCGTCCCCGAGCCGTCGGACCCGCGCGAACTGCCGGCCCTCACCGGCGAACACCCGGGCCGCGAGGTCGTCTTCGACCAGGTGCGCTTCGCCTACCGCACGGGTGGCGAGGTGCTGCCTCGCTTCGATCTGACGGTCCCGGCCGGGCAGACCGTCGCCGTGGTCGGGTCGACGGGCGCGGGCAAGTCGACGCTGGCCAAGCTGCTGGCCCGGTTCTACGACCCGACGGACGGCCGGGTGCTGCTCGACGGCACGGATCTGCGCGACCTGGCCGTGCCGGAGCTGCGGCGCGGCGTGGTGATGGTGACCCAGGAGGCGTTCCTGTTCTCCGGGACGGTCGCCGAGAACATCGCGATCGGCAGCCCGGACGCGAGCCGCGCGGAGATCGAGCAGGCCGCGAAGGCGATCGGCGCGCACGATTTCATCACCGGTCTGCCCGACGGGTACGACACGGACGTACGCAAGCGGGGCGGCCGGATCTCGGCCGGTCAGCGCCAGCTGGTCGGCTTCGCCCGCGCCCTGCTCGCCGACCCGGCGGTGCTGATCCTCGACGAGGCGACCAGCTCCCTCGACATCCCCGGCGAACGGGCGGTGCAACGGGCCATGGACACGGTGCTGCACGGCCGCACCGCGGTGGTGATCGCCCACCGCCTGTCCACGGTGGAGATCGCGGACCGGGTCCTGGTGATGGAGCACGGCCGCATCGTGGAGGACGGCGCCCCCGCCGAACTCATCGCGGGCACGGGCCGCTTCGCGGGGCTGCACCGGGCGTGGCGGGAGAGCCTGTCGTGACGCGGCGAACTGCGACCGCACAGCTGACCGGGACGTAGAACGACTACGGAATCAGCAGGATGGACCTGGGCACACCCGGCACGGCGCACCAGCTCAGGCTCGGGCCTCAAGCGATCTCGTCATCGATGACGATCCTGAACACCTCCTCGACCAGCAGCTTCTCGTCGAGGCGATTTCCCTCGAAGAACGCCACACGCCGTTTGAGCCGGATTCCGCTGAACCGTTCCAGGATGCGCCTGGCCGCGTCGGCGAAGCCCTCCTCCGTCGTGGCGACCGTGCCCAGGGTGCCCTGCATCGGAGCGCCCGAGTGGGGGTCGAGGAGGTTACCCCACTCACCGCTCGCGTTCCGGACCTGGATGAGAAACGTGTAAGTCGCGTAGCCGGACATGGCAAACACCGTACGGTAACGTTGATTTGACATAGTGTCATTTCGGCCGAGAGCGAGGTGGTCCATGCCGGTGCCCGCTGCCGAGGCAGAAGCGATTTTCGTGATCTACATCGATGGCCGTGATCCGGATGTCGATGAAGTCGGCCGGATCATCGGTGAGTTCGGGCGGGCAACAGGGGTCTGTCTGGCGGGCAACCCCGTCGAACGGTGTCGCGGCGACGGCGACCTCGTCGAGGGTTACGGCACGTTCCTGGTCGACCTCTACGAACGCCAGGGCAAGCTCTCGCGCGGCGCGTCCGACCGCACGATCGTGCGTCGTCTCACGGTGGACGGCGTGGGGCGGGTGGTGGCGGCGGTGCTCACACGGGAGTTCAACGCGTGGGTCCGCGATCTGGTCCCGCGTCACCTGGAGCGAGTAACGGGGAGCGGAAATGCCGTGGCGCTGCGACCCGCGTTCTCCCGGCTGGGCGATGATTCGGCCCTGTCGTTCGTCGCGGGTGCGCGGGACGGGGAGACGCTCCAGTTCGGCGACCTCCAGATCACTGTGAGCCTGTTCCCGGAGACCGATCCTCGGCGCATCCGCGCGCTCATGCCCGGAGGCGAGTACACGCAACTGCTGGCCGAGCTGGGAATCCGGGAGCAGTTGGCGGCCGGGGCAAGCCCCGGGGCCCCGGACATCGCTCACTGGCTGCTCTGTGCGGACGGACAGGTCCGCGCCGTCCACCTCGGCTACTTCTTCCCGTCGGGCACGGGAAGAACCGGACTGCTCCCCTACGACGTGCTCTCGCCCACGGACCAGCAATCGCTCAAGCGATTCATCTTCTGACCTGTGCGGGAAGGGAAGACACGGTGGAGGAACCGGTGGGCCGACGACCGGACTGTCCGCATGCTCCGCATCCGTATTCCTGTGGTCCGCTCCATGAGGGACTGTGCGCACTCGCCCACCGCGGTGGCAGTTGCGAGGCGGTCCATCCCATCTGTCCACAGTGCGGGGCGCCGGCGCTGAACGTCGTCGTGCCCACGATCCTTGAGCGCATGCGGCGCGAGAATATCGCAACGGTCACGCTGCAATGCCAGACGTGCGACCGCGCCGAGTTCCGCTACAGGCTCGACCTGTTCTGCGACCGTTGCGACTGGCTGATTCCGCGCGTCAACGAGCGGTTCGCCGCGGCGCCCTCCGCGCTGTCCACACCTGCGGGCACCATCAGGGCCTGGGGCTCGCAGGCCCTGTCGATGCTCCGCAGTGCCGCGGAGTCCGGCGATCACGGCGCCCTCGACACCGCGATCGAACTGTTCGGCCGCATTGCGCGAGAGGCCCCCGAGGCCGACGCGATGCGCCTGTCCGCGCTGAGCAATCTCGGCATCGGGCTCCGCATGCGCGCCGAGCAGGACCGCGACGGCGAAGACGCGGACGCTGCGGTCCACGTGCTGCGCGAGGTACTGGACGCCGGTCCCCGCGATTCCCCGCACCGTCCACGCCACGCGACAAACCTGGGCAACGCGTTGCACACACGCGCCCTTCTCGACACCAGCCGCGCCGACGACCTGGACGAAGCTGTCGACGCGCACCGCGCGGCTGTCAAGGCAACCGGGGACGGTGACCGCAACCGGACCGGCCGCCTGGTCAACCTTGCCAGGACGCTGCGCAGTCGATACGACCGCATGAGGAGCCGGGACGATCTCGACGACGCGATCCGAACGTGGCACGAAGTGCTCCAGAGGTCGTTCGGCTTCCTCGGGATGGTCGATCCACAAGCACCGGGCTACGCATCCGAGTTCGCGGATGTCGTGCGCACTCGGCTTGAGGACTTCGCAGAGGACACTGACGTCGGACTCTCCGCAGTCGAGGCGATCATCGCGGGGCTGCCCCCGGGACCCGAGCGCCGGGACCTTCTCCTCGACTTCGGCAGCGTCCAGTTCGCGCGCTACAAGCACAGCGGCGACCGCGCCGCTGGGGAGAAGGCGACCGCTGTCCTACGACAGGCCGCCGACGAGGCGTCGACCGGCAGCCGCGAACGTGCGACCTACTTGAACGAGCTCGGTCTGCTCCTCGGGGAACGTCTGAGGGTCGAGAGCGTCGCCGACGCCATGGACGGCGCCGTCGACGCCCTGCGAGAGGCCGTCGCGCTCGTCCCGCTGGACGACCCACTGCGCCCGCAGTTCCTCTCCAACCTGGCAATCACGCTCAGGAGCCGGTTCGAGCACCGTGGCGACCCCTCGGATCTCGACTCCTCCATCCGCACACTGCGCGAGGCCGCCGACCTGATGCCCGAGCACGATCCCGACCGGACTCGTGTCGCGATGAACCTCGGAAACTCCCTGCTCACCCGGTTCGAGCAGCACTGGGACCGGGCCGACATCGACGAGGCGATCACGATGCTGCGTTCGGCCTCGGAGCTGTCCAGCGGCTCGCTGGAGAGCACACTGTCGGGGATCGGCAATCTCGCCCTCGCGCTGTCCCGGCGCTACGAACAGCTCGGGAACGGCACGGACCTCGACGAGGCCATCGCCGTGGCACGCGAAGCCGTGGAGCGGGCGCCGGCCGCGTATCCGGGCCGGATCGGCTACCTCGCGAATCTGGGCCACAGCCTGCTGCTGCGTTTCGAGAGAAACTTCAAGAAGAACAAGGACCGCCGCGACCTGGACTCAGCCATCGACGCGTGGCGGGTCGCCGCGGAAGCGACCCCCGAAGACCACTTGCACCACGCCCGGTACCTCTCAAGTCTCGGCAACGCGTTGCTGGTCAGGTTCGGTCTGTCCGGGGACCGGGCCGATATCGACCAGGCGGTGGATCTCGAAGCGCGTGCTGCCGGGAACACCCGGGTCGGCGGCAAGGAACGGGCGGCCTATCTGCTGAACCTCGGCAGCGCCCTGAGTGCTCGGCACGATCGCCTCGGACGTCCCGATGACGCCGACGCCGCACTTGAGGCGTGGAAAAGCTGCTGCGCCCTGGCTGCGATCCCGGCCTCCACCCGGATGATGGCAGGCCGGGAGTGGGGGCGGCTGGCGGCGGGGCTGGGCAGGTGGGACGAGGCGGTGCACGGCTACGCCATCGCAGTCGAGTCGCTGCCGCTCCTCGCCTGGCGGGGTCTCGGGCGCGACAGCCAGGAGCGCCTCCTGACGCAATGGCGCGGGCTGGCATCGGACGCGGCGGCGTGCGCAATCGCGGCGGGACTCCCCGAGCAGGCCGTCGAACTGCTCGACCTCGGCCGAGGCGTCCTGTGGTCGCAGCTCCTGGATCTGCGCACCGAGGTCGACACGCTGGCCGCGACCGATCCGCAGCTGGCGGCCGAAGTCGACTCCGTGCGCGCGGAATTGGACGGCGCATCCACCGGGCATCCCGTCTCAGCCACCTCTTCGTTCCCCAGGGCCGGTGAGAACGCGCCGGAGGCGGAAGCCGACCGACGTGTCCATCTCGCCCGCCGCTGGGAGGAGTTGGTCAACCGGGTCCGCACGCTGCCCGGCTTCCACGATTTCGCGTGCTCTCCCGGATTCGACCGGCTGCGGGACTCCGTCGAAGAGGGCGCCGTCGCAGTGGTCAACATCAGCCAGTGGCGCTGCGACGCACTGCTGCTCACCAAGGACGGCATCCGGGTCCGCGGCCTCGACGGCATCGACCGCGCCGAGGCCTGGCGTCGGGCCGACGCCTACATGGGCGTTCTGCAGCAGTCCCAACATCCCCGAGCCGATCCCGGCAGCGCGCAACACGCCCTGGAGCGGACCGTCACCGAGACGCTCACCTGGCTCTGGGACACCGTCGCCGAGCCCGTCCTCGACGCGCTGGGCCACATGACTCCCGCCGGAGGGCAGGCCTGGCCGCGGCTGTGGTGGTGTCCGACCGGCCCCCTGACCTTCCTGCCCCTGCACGCGGCGGGCCGCCACCGGCACAGCGGGCAGAGTGTCCTCGACCGCGTCGTCTCGTCCTACACGCCCACCCTCCGCGCCCTCGCCACGAGCCGTCGGCGTCCGGCCTCTGCATCGCCGGAGCCGGACCGGTGTCTGCTGATCGCGTTGCAGAACACTCCCGGACAGGCAGCACTGCCCGCGGTCGCGGCCGAAACGGCTTATCTCACACAGCGCCTGGGACGGGAGCGGGTCACCGCGCTCGTCGACACGGAGGCCACCAAGGCAAACATCCTCGGCGCGATGGCGGGACACACCTGGGTCCATGCGTCCTGTCACGGTGACCAGAACTTGACGGACCCGTCCTCCGGCGGCCTGGTTCCTCACGACTGGGAGCGCGCCGGACTTGTGCGAGTCCTCGACCTGACCACCGCGGGAGGTGCCTCGGGCGGCGAGCTGGCATTCCTGTCCGCGTGCAAGACGGCGACCGGTGGCGTGTTCAACCTCGACGAGAGCATCAACCTGGTTTCGGCGCTTCAATACGGAGGATGGCGCCACGTCATCGGCGCGCTCTGGTCGGTGGGCGACGCCTCGGCCGCAGAGATCATGTTCGCCACCTACGAACAGCTGCTCGGCGACGGGCGCGGCACCGCGCGCTCGGCCATCGCCCTGCACGAGGCGATCCGCGCCTACCGGGACAGGGCCGACCACCGGGAGCGCCCCAGCCGTTGGGCCTTCTTCGTCCATGTCGGCCCTTAGCGGTCGGCTCGGAAGTTCTTCGGGCTGTCACGATGGCTGGTCGCGCGGTGGGCTTGCGCTGCTGGACGGCTCCTCACGAAGCAGCGGAGAGGAAGACCACGGCGCCCAGCGCGGCGACCGCCCCACCGGCGAGCGAGTGCAGCCGCGCATTGCGCAGTTGTGCGCGAACCTGCCACGCGTGCGCGAGTTCCCAGAGCGATCTGAGACGGGCGTGGACGTTGGCCGCCGTCATCCGGGACTCGGTCAGCTTGCCGAGAAGGAGCGCGCGGCGCGGCCCGTCCGGCCCTTCGGACTCCAGCAGACGCTCGATGTTCCGCGCCACTGTCGAATGGAACTCCAAGGCCCTGTGGAGGTCGTTGGCGCTCGCGCCGAACGGGCCGTAGAAGGACTCCGGTTCACAGGCGATCCGGACGCGCAGGTCTGCCAGCAGCGGCGAGCAGTCCAGGGAACGCGGCGTCGTCAATGGCGGGATGAGCGCGTCGGCAGTCCGCCAGATGGCCCAGCCGATGCCGACGAGGCTGAGCAGCAGGCCCGCGTACGCGGTGACGGCCTGCCCCGGACCGTGGATCTTGCCGACAGCCGCGAGGGGACCGCCGCCGAGAAGGGCCGCACCGGTGACGGCGAGCGCGGCAAGGATCCACTTCGCGGTCGCCCGCATGTCGGCGACGGACTCAAGAGGAGAGGGCAGCGAAGACGCAAGGGAGCCGCCCTGGGTCTCGGTGGCACCCGTCTCCTCGGCGCCACCCACCACGGGCATCATCCCTCGGCCGGGTCCGACGGCCGGCGCGGCAGAGGGGGCGTCTGCCCCGTCCCGCCCTTGTAGATGGTCCCGAGGCCGGTGTCCTCGGGTGGTTCGTACGGTCCCCACGTCATACCGTCGAACACCTCCAGGATGCCCTCGCCGCTGAAGCGGACGGCTCCGGCTTCCGGATCGGATTCCAACTCGCCCATGCACGCCAAGCTACTCCACACGGCCAGTCGTGCACCACGTCGTCACGTCCCCGGCCGAGAGCCCGTCACGGGCCGCCCTCGCGTGAAGCGGGAGCACCAAGGCCCGACAGGACGATCGCCGCGGCAGGAGACAGGGGGCGCACCGGCCGGACGGCGCACGGGCGCAGCAGCTCGCCCTGGCGCGCGCGGTGCTGGCCGATCCGCACACGCTGATCCTCGACGAGGCCACCGCGCTCCTGGACCCGAGGACGGCCCGGCACACGGAGCGGGCGCTGGCTGCCGTGCTGGACGGCCGGACCGTCGTCACCGTCGCACACCGCCTGCAGACGGCTCACGACGCCGACCGGGTGGCGGTGATGGAGGACGGCCGGATCACCGAACTGGGCGCCCACGACGAGCTCGTGGCGGCCGGCGGCGCCTACGCCGCGCTCTGGCACTCCTGGCACGGCGAACGGCCGCCCTCCTCCTGAACCGGCGGGCGCGGCCGGAGAGGGGACCGCCCCCCGTCCGCCCCACCCGGCGCGCGCGAGCCGGCCGGAGCTGGTCTGCTGGTTCCGGGGGCCGTCCGTCCGTGACCCGGAGAGATCCAGATGAGTGTCTCCAGCACCTACCGAGCCGCGCAGGCCGCCGCGGGCGGCCCCTTCGAGATCGTCGAGCGCGCGGTGCCGCGGCCCGGCCCGGGGCAGGTCCGGGTGGCCGTGGACGCCTGCGGGGTCTGCCACAGCGATGCGCTGTTCGTGAGCGGCGCGCTGCCGGGCGTGCGGTTCCCGGTCGTACCCGGGCACGAGATCGCGGGCCGGATCGCGGAGTTCGGCGAGGGTACGCAGGGTGCCTGGCAGGTGGGCGACCGGGTGGCGGTGGGCTGGTTCGGCGGGAGTTGCGGCCACTGCACACCGTGCCGGCGGGGCGACTTCGTGGTCTGCGAGAACCTGAAGGTGCCCGGTTGGGCGTACGACGGTGGCTACGCCGAGAGCGTGGTCGTCCCGGCGGACGCCCTGGCCCGGATCCCCGACGCGCTGTCCGCCGTCGACGCGGCGCCGATGGCCTGTGCGGGTGTGACCACGTTCAACGGGCTGCGGCGCAGCGCCGCCCGGCCCGGGGACCTGGTCGCCGTGCTCGGTATCGGCGGCCTCGGACACCTGGGGGTGCAGTACGCGGCGGCGATGGGGTTCGAGACGGTGGCGATCGCCCGGGGCGCCGCCAAGGCCGACTTCGCGAAGGAGCTCGGCGCCCATCACTACGTCGACAGCACCGCGGGCACCGGCGTGGCGGACGCGCTGCAGGCCCTGGGCGGCGCCCGGGTCGTGCTGGCCACCGCCGCCAACTCCGCCGCCATCACAGCGACCGTGGAAGGACTCGCGCCGCGCGGCGAGCTGGTGGTCATCGGGGCCGACCCGGAGCCGCTGGGGATCAGCCCGAACCAGTTGCTGATGTCGGGCAAGGTCGTCCGGGGCCACCCGTCCGGCACCGCGCAGGACGTGCAGGACACCCTGGCGTTCAGCACCCTGCACGGGATCCGCCCGATGACCGAGACCGTGCCGCTGGACGGCGCGGAGGCCGCGTACCAGAAGATGATGTCCGGCGCGGCCCGCTTCCGGATGGTGCTCACCACCGGCTGAGGCCCGGTGGCCGGGGCCTCACCGCGGCGTACGGACGCCTCGGAGCAGGACGAAGGAGAGCACGGCGGCGCCGATCATCGTGGCGGCGGCACCGGCCGCGGCCATGTCCAGGCTGTGGGTGAAGGCCCTGGACGCCGAGGCGAGCACCGTCTCCCCCAGTCGGCCCGGCAGCTGCCGGGCCACCGCGACCGCGCCGCCCAGGGTCTCCCGCGCGGCATCGGGTACGGCGGCCGGCACCGTACCGCTCATGTCCCGGCCGTAGACGGCGGCGCCGACCGAGCCGAGCAGCGCCATCCCCAGGGCCCCGCCGAGCTCCTGCCCCGATTCGACGACGGCGGCGGCGGAGCCCGCGCGCTCGGGCGGTGCGGCGCCCAGGGCGAGTTCGTTGGCGAGGGTCATCGCGGAGACCAGCCCTCCCGCGTACACGGCGGACCCGGCGAGCGTCGTCCAGAGCGGTGAGTCCACGCCGGTCCGGGTGAGCCAGAGGAAGCCCGCGGCGGACACGAGGAACCCGCCGGCCATCACGTGACCGCGGTCGAACCGGCGGGCGAGCGAACCGCCCAACGGAGCGGCGACCAGGACGCCGAGCGAGGGCACCAGGCTCCACATCGCCGCCGCGAAGGGGCTCTTGCCCAGGACGGACTGCATGTACTGGGAGAAGAACGGGGCGAATCCGACCGTGGCCGCCATGGCCAGCAGGTTGACGGCGGCCGACCCGCCGAACGCGCGCCGGCGCAGAAGGGCGAGGTCGACCATCGGGTGGGCGAGCCGGGCCTGCCGGACCAGGAAGACGAAGCCCAGGGCGAGGCCCACGCCGATACCCAGGGCAGGCAGCGGCTGGTAGCCGTGCTTGGCGAGCTCCTTGATGCCGTGGATCAGCGGCAGCAGCGTGGCGAGCGAGAGCACCGCGCTCAGGATGTCGAACCGGCCCCGGGCGGGCGACTTGGACTCCGGCAGCAGCAGCGGTGCGAGGACGAGCAGCAGCGCCATCGCGGGCAGGTTGACGAGGAACACGGAGCCCCACCAGAAGTGTTCGAGCAGGGCCCCGCTGAGGACCGGGCCGATGGAGATGCCGGTGGCCAGCACGGTCGTCCAGACGGCGACCGCCCGTGCCCGCTGCCCCGGGTCGTGGAAGAGGTTGCGTACGAGCGCGAGGGTGGACGGCATCAGGCAGGCGCCGCCCACGCCGAGGAGGGCACGGGCCGCGATCAGCGCCCCGGGGGTCTGCGCGTAGGCGGCGGCGAGCGAGGCCGCCGCGAAGAGGACCGTGCCGGCGATCAGCACCTTGCGGCGGCCGACGCGGTCGCCGAGCGCCCCCATGGTGATGAGGAGTCCGGCGAGGACGAAGCCGTACATGTCCAGGATCCACAGCTGCTGGGTGGAGCCGGGTTCGAGGTCCGCGCCGATGGCCGGCAGGGCGTAGAACAGGATGGAGACGTCCATCGAGACGAAGAGCAGCGGCAGCATCAGCACGCCGAGCGCGGTCCATTCGCGGCGTGCGGCACGCGGGGCGGCGGGCTCCGGCGCGGCGGAGGCCGGGGCGGTCGGAGCCGGGGTCGGGGTGTTCGGTCCTGAAGTCATGGCGGGAGCAGAGCAGTTGCTCCGCGTACACCGCAAACACTGCCGTAGTGCACCTGACGAGCGGCCCCGAAATCCCCGCCCGGTTACCTGGGTTGAACGGGCGTACGCCGTTCCGGGTGCACTAGTACAGTGCACCCGTGCCGACCGAACCGCCCTACCTCAGGATCGCCGGTGGACTGCGCCACCGGATCGCCTCCGGTGAGCTCGCCCCGGGCGACCGGCTGCCCTCCACGCGCGCGATCGTGCGGGAGTGGGGGGTCGCCATGGCGACCGCCACCAAGGCGCTGTCGGTGCTGCGCGGCGAGGGTCTGGTGCGGGCGGTGCCGGGGGTCGGCACGGTCGTCGCCGAGCGGCCCGTGCCGGGTCCCGGCGACGCGGGCGACGGGCCCGCCCTGAGCCGTGGACGCATCGTGCGTACCGCCATCGAACTGGCCGACGCCGAAGGGCTGCCCGCGGTGTCGATGCGCCGGGTCGCGACCATCCTGTCCACCTCCACCATGGCGCTGTACCGGCATGTGCCGGGCAAGGCGGAGCTGGTCCGGCTGATGTCGGACGAGGCGTTCGGGGAACGCCCGCTGGGCGTGGTGCCCCACGGCTGGCGCCCCGGGCTGGAACTCGCCGCCCGGTGGCTCCGGTCGGTGTACGGGCGCCATCCGTGGCTGGCCCAGGCCGTGGCCTCCTTCACCCGGCCGACGGCTTCCCCGCACATGATGCGGTACACGGAGTGGGTGCTGCGCGCCCTCGCCGGCACCGGACTTCCGCCGTACACGAAGCTGCACATCCACCTCACGCTCTTCGCCCATGTGCAGGGGCTGGCGATGGCCGGCGAGCTGGAATCGCAGGCCCTTCAGGACACCGGGCTCTCCGTGGAGGAGTGGATGGAAAGGAATGAGCCACATTTCAACGCCATCTCGGCCAGTGGCGACTACCCGTTTCTCAACTCGTTGTTCGAACACGAGGAGTTCGAACTCGACCTCGGAGTTCTCTTCGAATTCGGGCTGCGGAGGACGCTGGACGGCATCGCGGTGATGATCGGCGAAACGTCCGCTTAACGAACATGACCTTTCCGGCAACGAACGACTTCCGGCCAACTTATTGACGCGGTCCTGACAGGAACGGCCTCCGGCTGACACTCTTCACCCCGTTCTGCGCACTTCTCGCTCACCCCGGACGGCTCACCTAGCCGCCGGTACCCCCCTCCGCAGAAGGAGTCCGCGTGAGATCCACGCCCAGCCGTCGTGCCACCGCGACCGGCGCTCTGATAGCCGCAGCAGCCCTCATCGCAGTCGGAGTCCAGACCGGTACGGCCACTGCCACCCCCGGCAGCACGACCTCGGCGGTACCGGCGTCCGCCGGCGCCAACCAGGGTTCCCTCGCCAAGCAGCTCTCCCCGTCCCAGCGCGCCGAGCTGATCCGCAAGGCGGACGCGAACAAGGCGGACACGGCCAAGGACCTCGGTCTCGGCTCGCAGGAGAAGCTCGTCGTCAAGGACATCGTCCAGGACAACGACGGCACCACGCACACGCGTTATGAGCGCACCTTCGCCGGCCTCCCCGTGCTCGGCGGCGACCTGGTCGTCAAGGAGTCCAAGGCCGGAGCGACCCAGGCCGTCACCAAGGCCTCCAAGGTGACCAGCGGTCAGCTGAAGGCCGTGGACCTGAAGGCGGACGTCGCGCCCGCCAAGGCTCAGAAGCAGGCGCTCGGCCTCGCCAAGGCCGACGGCGCCAAGAAGGCCGAGGCCGACCGGGCGCCCCGCAAGGTGGTCTGGATGGCGCAGGGCAAGCCGCAGCTCGCCTACGAGACCGTCGTCGGCGGCCTCCAGCAGGACGGCACCCCCAACGAGCTGCACGTCATCACGGACGCGGCCACCGGCGCGAAGCTGTACGAGTGGCAGGGTGTCGAGAACGGCACCGGCAACACCCAGTACAACGGCCAGGTCACCCTCGGCACCGCCCCGTCGTACACGCTGACCGACACGGGCCGCGGCAACCACAAGACCTACAACCTGAACCACGGGTCGTCCGGCACCGGGACGCTGTTCACCAACACCACCGACGTGTGGGGCAACGGCAATCCGTCGAACGCCGAGACGGCCGCCGCGGACGCCCACTACGGCGCGGCCGAGACCTGGGACTACTACAAGAACGTGCACGGCCGCACCGGTATCCGCGGTGACGGTGTCGGCGCGTACTCCCGCGTCCACTACGGCAACGCCTACGTCAACGCCTTCTGGCAGGACAGCTGCTTCTGCATGACGTACGGCGACGGCGAGGGCAACCTCAAGCCGCTGACCTCGCTCGACGTGGCCGCGCACGAGATGTCGCACGGTGTCACCGCCGCCACCGCCAACCTGGTCTACAGCGGCGAGTCCGGTGGCCTCAACGAGGCGACCAGCGACATCTTCGCCGCGGGCGTGGAGTTCTACTCCAACACCACCGCGGACCCGGGCGACTACCTCGTCGGCGAGAAGATCGACATCAACGGCGACGGCACTCCGCTGCGCTACATGGACAAGCCGAGCAAGGACGGCGCGTCCAAGGACGCGTGGTACTCGGGCATCGGCAACATCGACGTCCACTACTCCTCGGGCCCGGCGAACCACTTCTTCTACCTGCTCTCCGAGGGCAGCGGCGCCAAGGTCGTCAACGGGGTCTCCTACGACTCCCCGACCTCCGACGGCCTGCCGGTGACCGGCATCGGCCGCGCCAAGGCCGAGCAGATCTGGTTCAAGGCGCTCTCCACCAAGTTCACCTCCACCACCAACTACGCGGCGGCCCGCACCGGCACCCTCGCCGTGGCCGGTGAGCTGTACGGCACGACCAGCGCCGAGTACAAGGCGGTCGGCGACGCCTGGGCGGCCATCAACGTCGGCACCCGTGACGGCGGCAACCCGGACCCGGGCGGCAAGGTCTTCGAGAGCAAGACCACGGTCGCCATCCCGGACCGCGGTGCGGCCGTCACCAGCTCGGTCAACGTCACCGGTGTCACCGGCAACGCCCCCAGCACCCTCAAGGTCGGCGTGGACATCACCCACACCTACCGCGGTGACCTGGTCATCGACCTCGTCGCCCCGGACGGCACGGCCTACCGGCTGAAGAACTCCTCGGCCTCCGACTCCGCGGACAACGTCCAGACCACGTACACGGTCAACGCGTCGTCCGAGGTCGCCAACGGCACCTGGAAGCTCAAGGTCCAGGACGTCTACTCGGGTGACACGGGCAAGATCAACAGCTTCAAGCTCACCTTCTGAACCACTCACCGGTCATGCCCCGGTGACCCCCGCCCGGCAGGAGCTCACGCCCCTGCCGGGCGGTTCCATGTCCGGCAGGCCCTCAGCGCATCAGCACGCCCGCCCCGTCCCCCGCCGCCTCCGCGGGCAGCGCCACCAGGCCGAGTTCCGCCCCGGTCGCCAGCAGCGGATGGGCCGGCAGCACCCGCACCGTGTAGCCGTACGGACCCGTGCGGTCGAGGGCGAGCGGCCCCTCGTAGAGCCAGCGGCCCTCCAGGTCCTGGCCCCCGGCCGGTTTCAGCGGGAAGAGGCGGCCGTCCGAGATCCCGTCGGCGGCGTCCACCCGGCCTGCCACCGCCTGCACCTCCACGTCGTTCGGCTCCAGCACCCCGAGGGAGACCCTGACCCGGAGCAGCAGCGTCGAGCCCAGCTCGGCCGAGCCGTCCGCCGCGGTGGGCGCCACGGCCTCCACGTGGTCGACGGCCACCCGGGGCCAGGCGGCACGGACCCGGGCCTTCCAGTCGGCGAGCCGGCGCGCCGTCGGCGGGTCCAGCGCACGCCGGTCGTGCGCGGCGGGCGCGTACAGCCGCTCCACGTACTCGCAGACCATCCGGTCGGCCAGCAACTTGGGACCGAGGGTGCCCAGCGTGCGGCGGACCATCTCGATCCAGCGCCCCGGAAGGGCCTGATCGCCGCCCCGGTCGTAGAAGCGCGGCGCGACCCGGTCCTCGATCAGCTCGTAGAGGGCGGCCGCCTCCAGATCGTCCCGGCGGTCCTCGTCCAGGGCCAGACCGTCGGCGGTCGGGATCGCCCAGCCGAAGTCCGGCTCGAACCACTCGTCCCACCAGCCGTCGAGCACCGAGAGGTTGAGGCAGCCGTTGAGCGCCGCCTTCATCCCGCTCGTACCGCAGGCTTCCAGCGGGCGCAGCGGGTTGTTCAGCCATACGTCGCAGCCCGGGTAGAGCTTTCGCGCCATGGCCATCCCGTAGTCCGGCAGGAACACGATGCGGTGGCGCACCCGGGGGTCGTCGGAGAACCGCACCAGCTCCTGCACCAGCCGCTTCCCGCCGTCGTCGGCGGGGTGCGCCTTGCCGGCGACGACGATCTGGATCGGGCGGTCCGGGTGGAGCAGCAGCTCCCGCAGCCGGTCGCGGTCGCGCAGCATCAGCGTGAGCCGCTTGTACGAGGGGACACGCCGGGCGAAGCCGATGGTCAGCACGTCCGGGTCCAGCACGGAGTCGATCCAGCCGAGCTCGGCCGGCTCCGCGCCCCGGGCCCGCCAGGAGGCGTGGAGCCGTTCGCGGACCTCGGTGACCAGCTGTCCGCGCAGCGACCGCCGAAGCTCCCACAGTTCGCGGTCGGGGACCTCGGCGTCGGAGTCCCAGCGGCCGGGTGTGCCGCCGAAGCGGTCGCGCAGGCGGAAGACCTCGGGCGCGACCCAGGTGGGTGCGTGGACCCCGTTGGTCACCGAGGTGATCGGCACCTCGGCCGGGTCGAAGCCCGGCCACAGCCCGGCGAACATCTCCCGGCTGACCGAACCGTGGAGGGTCGAGACGCCGTTGGCCCGCTGGGCGAGCCGGAGTCCCATCACCGCCATGTTGAACAGGCCCGGCTCACCGCCGGGGTAGGTCTCCGTGCCCAGCTGCAGGATGCGTTCGGCGGACACGCCCGGGAGCTCGCCGTCGTCGCCGAAGTGCCGGGCGACCAGTTCGCGGTCGAACCGGTCGATCCCGGCAGGCACGGGTGTGTGGGTGGTGAAGACGGTGCCGGCCCGGACGGCCTCCATCGCGGAGTCGAAGTCCAGTCCGCTGCCGGAGAGTTCCCGGATGCGTTCGAGGCCGAGGAAGCCGGCGTGCCCCTCGTTGGTGTGGAACACCTCGGGTTCCGGGTGTCCGGTGAGGCGGCAGTAGGTGCGCACGGCCCGTACGCCGCCGATGCCGAGGAGCATCTCCTGGAGCAGCCGGTGCTCGCTGCCGCCGCCGTACAGCCGGTCGGTCACCTCGCGTTCGCCCGGCGCGTTCTCCTCCACGTCGGAGTCCAGCATCAGCAGCGGTACGCGGCCGACCCGGGCCTGCCAGATGTGGGCGTGCAGCGAACGGCCGCCGGGCAGGGCCAGCACCACCCGGCTCGGGGTGCCGTCGGCCTCGCGCAGCAGGGTGACCGGGAGCTCGTTGGGATCGAGTACCGGATAGTGCTCCTGCTGCCAGCCGTCGCGCGACAGGCTCTGGCGGAAGTAGCCGTGCCGGTAGAGCAGGCCGACCCCGACGAGGGGGACGCCGAGGTCGCTGGCGGCCTTGAGGTGATCGCCGGCGAGGATGCCGAGTCCGCCGGAGTACTGAGGCAGCGCCGCGGTCACCCCGAACTCGGGTGAGAAGTAGGCGACGGCGGCCGGGAGTTCCGCGCCCAGCCCCAGTTGTTCCTGGTACCACCTGGGACCTTCCAGGTAGTCCCGGAGGTCCTGGGACGCCTCGGTCAGCCGGTGCAGGAACTGCTCGTCCCGGGCCAGCTCGGCGAGGCGCCCCGCGGACACGGCGCCGAGCAGCCGCACGGGGTCGCGCTCCGCCGCCTCCCGGATCTCCGGGTCGACGGCCTGGAACAGCTCACGGGTCTCGGTGTGCCAGGACCAGCGCAGATTGCGGGCGAGGTCGCTGAGCGGTTGAAGGGGATCGGAGAGGACTGGACGCACGGTGAATCGACGAATGGCCTTCACGTGTTCCACCTTCGCAGGGGTCGTACGGATCCGAGGGGACGTACTCCGGTGCGTCCCCCACGCCCGTTCCGGCACATCGGCCACACAGGTAATGGCCGATTCCGTTCCCCCGTTCGGTCTTGTGGCACTCCGCACCAGAAGGAAAGCTGCCCAGTGGCGTCCAAAGGGGCATCTGCGGGCCCGTGAACGCGGGTCGGTGCCCGGTGCGAAAAGGTCGTCAGAGAAACGCCCGAGTATTTGACAAACCACCGGATTGGCCCACCTGGAATCGCGGGAAGGCTTCTCCGGGAGGTCGCCCGGATGCGCACCGGGTGCCATATGAACGATGCCCGGACGCAGCACGAATGCGAGGCATCCACGAGCCGGTTTCCATCCGGTTCACATCCACGAAACATACCCGTGCCCCGGCCATTCGACTGCCATTCGAGTGAATGCCGACAGGAGCGGCCATGCCCACACCCCGTCAGCCGTCAACGGAGCAGCTAGAAAGGACGGAACCCATCGGTCGCGGTGCGCGGATTTCGCCCTCCGCCGCTGTGCCGCGACCCGCTCGGCCCCGGTCCCAGTCCCAGCCCCAGCCCCAGTCCCCAGGTGATTCCATGATCGGTCGCATTCCCGTTCTCGACGTCCGTCCCCTCGTCGACTGCGGCAGAAGACCCGCCAAGGCCGTTGCCGGTGAGACCTTCCAGGTCACCGCGACCGTCTTCCGCGAGGGCCATGACGCTGTCGCCGCCAATGTGGTCCTGGTGGACCCGGGCGGGCGTCCCGGCCCCTGGACGCCGATGCGAGAGCTGGCCCCCGGCACCGACCGCTGGGGCGCCGATGTCACCCCGGACTCGGAGGGCCGCTGGACGTATACGGTCGAGGCCTGGAGCGATCCGGTGGCCACCTGGCGACAGCAGGCCGGGATCAAGATTCCGGCCGGGATCGACACCGCGCTCGTCCTGGCGGAGGGTGCCGAGCTGTACGAACGGGCCGCCGAGGGCGTACCGAAACGGGACGGGCGCGAGGCGGTACTGGCCGCCGTGGACGCGCTGCGCGACGAATCCCGTCCGGCCGCCGCCCGGCTGGCCGCGGCGCTCGTCCCCGAGGCGCGGGACGCGCTCGCCCGCCATCCGCTGCGCGAACTGGTCAGCGAGTCCCCTCCGCTGCCGCTGATGGTGGAGCGCCGGCGGGCTCTGTTCGGCTCCTGGTACGAGCTGTTCCCCCGCTCGGAGGGCGCCAGGGTGGAGCGGACCGGCCCGGCCACGAAGCGGAGAAGCAGGACGGCAAAGGCGGCGAAGGTCCCGACGAGGATCGTCAGCGGCACCTTCCGCACCGCCGCCGAACGGCTGCCCGCGGTCGCCGCGATGGGGTTCGACGTGGTCTATCTGCCGCCCGTCCACCCGATCGGGACCACCCACCGCAAGGGCCCCAACAACTCGCTGTCCGCCGCACCGCACGACGTGGGGGTGCCATGGGCGATCGGCTCGGCCGAGGGCGGTCACGACGCCGTCCATCCCGATCTCGGCACGCTCGAGGACTTCGATCATTTCGTGGCGACCGCCCATGACCTTCGCATGGAGATCGCCCTCGATTTCGCGCTCCAGTGCTCTCCCGACCACCCCTGGGTGGAGAAGCATCCGGAGTGGTTCCACCACCGCGCGGACGGCACGATCGCTCATGCCGAGAATCCGCCGAAGAAATACCAGGACATCTATCCGATCGCCTTCGACAAGGATCTGGGCGGACTGGTCGCGGAGAGCGTGCGCATTCTGCGGTTCTGGATGGATCACGGCGTACGGATCTTCCGCGTCGACAATCCGCACACCAAGCCGGTGATCTTCTGGGAGAAGGTGATCGCGGACATCAACCGGACAGATCCCGATGTGATCTTCCTGGCCGAGGCATTCACCCGGCCCGCGATGATGAAGACGCTCGCGACCATCGGATTCCAGCAGTCCTACACGTATTTCACCTGGCGCAACACCCGGCAGGAAATCACCGAATACGTCATGGAGTTGTCGGGCGAGACCGCTTCCTGCATGCGGCCCAACTTCTTCGTGAACACCCCGGACATCCTGTCCGGCTATCTCCAGGACGGAGGCCGCCCGGCCTTCGAGGCGCGGGCCGTACTCGCCGCGACGCTCTCCCCCTCCTGGGGTGTGTACGCGGGCTACGAGCTGTGCGAGAACACCCCGGCCGGGCCCGGCAGTGAGGAGTACCTCGACTCGGAGAAGTACGAGATCCGCCCCAGGGACTGGGAGGCGGCGGAGCGCGAGGGCCGTTCGCTGGCCCCGCTCATCACCACGCTCAACCGCGTCAGACGCCGCAACCCGGCGCTGCAGCAACTGCGCGACGTGCACTTCCACTCCACCGACAACGACGCGTTGATCGCGTACAGCAAGCGTTCGGGTTCGAACACCGTTCTGGTGGTCGTCAACCTCGACCCGCACCACACCCACGAGGCCACGGTCTCGTTGGACATGCCGCGACTCGGCCTCGACCGGCATGATCGCGTGCCGGTGCGCGACGAGCTCACCGGCGACACCTACCACTGGGGCAGGACCTTCTACGTGCGCCTAGAGCCGGGCGTCACGCCCGCGCACGTCGTCGTCCTGCGACCGTCCCCGTCGACCGGAGGGTCACCCACACCATGATCGTCAATGAGCCTGTCCACGACACGTTCGAGGACACCCCGGCCAAGGACCGCGATCCCGACTGGTTCAAGCGCGCCGTCTTCTACGAAGTCCTCGTCAGGTCCTTCCAGGACTCCAACGGCGACGGCATCGGCGACCTCAAGGGCATCACCGCCAAACTGGACTATCTCCAGTGGCTGGGCGTCGACTGCCTCTGGCTGCCCCCGTTCTTCAAGTCGCCGCTGCGCGACGGCGGCTACGACGTCTCCGACTACACCGCCGTGCTCCCGGAGTTCGGCGACCTGGCCGACTTCGTGGAGTTCGTCGACGCCGCGCACCAGCGCGGTATGCGCGTGATCATCGACTTCGTCATGAACCACACGAGCGATCAGCACGACTGGTTCCAGCAGTCCCGCACCGACCCCGACGGGCCGTACGGCGACTACTACGTCTGGGCCGACGACGACAAGCAGTTCCCGGACGCCCGGATCATCTTCGTCGACACCGAGACGTCCAACTGGACCTTCGACCCGGTGCGCAAGCAGTACTACTGGCACCGGTTCTTCTCCCACCAGCCCGATCTCAACTACGAGAACCCGGCGGTGCAGGAGGAGATCATCTCCGCGCTCCGCTTCTGGCTGGACCTCGGCATCGACGGCTTCCGGGTGGACGCCGTGCCGTACCTCTACCAGCGTGAGGGCACCAACTGCGAAAACCTCCCGGAGACCCACGACTTCCTCAAGCGGGTCCGCAAGGAGATCGACGCGCACTACCCGGACACCGTGCTGCTCGCCGAGGCCAACCAGTGGCCGGAGGACGTCGTCGACTACTTCGGCGAGTACCAGGCCGGCGGCGACGAGTGCCACATGGCGTTCCACTTCCCCGTGATGCCCCGGATCTTCATGGCGGTACGGCGCGAGAGCCGCTACCCGGTCTCCGAGATCCTGGCGAAGACACCGGCGATCCCGAAGAACTGCCAGTGGGGCATCTTCCTGCGCAACCACGACGAGCTCACCCTCGAAATGGTCACGGACGAAGAACGCGACTACATGTACGCGGAGTACGCCAAGGACCCGCGGATGCGGGCCAACATCGGCATCCGGCGGCGGCTGGCACCGCTGCTGGACAACGACCGCAACCAGATCGAGCTGTTCACCGCGCTGCTGCTGTCACTGCCCGGCTCCCCGATCCTCTACTACGGGGACGAGATCGGGATGGGCGACAACATCTGGCTCGGCGACCGGGACGCCGTGCGCACCCCGATGCAGTGGACGCCCGACCGCAACGCCGGGTTCTCCTCCAGCGACCCCGGACGGCTCTACCTCCCCACGATCATGGATCCCGTCTACGGCTACCAGGTCACCAACGTCGAGGCTTCGATGGCCTCCCCGTCGTCGCTGCTGCACTGGACGCGGCGGATGATCGAGATCCGCAAGCAGAATCCCGCCTTCGGCCTCGGCTCGTACAACGAACTGCCGTCGTCGAACCCGGCCGTGCTCGCCTTCACCCGTGAGCACGGGGACGATCTCGTGCTGTGCGTCCACAACTTCTCGCGGTTCGCGCAGCCGACGGAGCTCGATCTGCGGTCGTTCGAGGGGCGTCATCCGGTGGAGCTGATCGGCGGGGTGCGCTTCCCCGCCGTCGGCAAGTGGCCCTACCTGCTGACTCTGGCCGGACACGGTTTCTACTGGTTCCGGCTGCGCAAGGACGCTCCGCCGAGCTGACCCGAAAGCACCTCCCACCACCGACCGCGGGGCGGTTTCCGCCGCCCCGCACGGGGCGCCCTCCCCCACACCGCACACGTACGGCCCTTTCCGGGCCCCATCTGGCGTTTTGGTCCCATCGAGTCGAGTCCGTACGGACCATCCTGACCCGACACGTCCCGCACAGCCGGACAGCTATTGCCGCAATCCGGGACACTCTTCGCATCCTGTGGTGTGCCCGGGGAAAGGACGCGATGCCATGTCGGAGGCTGCATCCCTTCGGGTCGCCCTGGCCGACAGCCCAGCCCTGCTCCCGTCTCTCGCCCCCCTGTTGCACGACTGGCTGCCCCGGCAGCGGTGGTTCGCGGGCAAGGGGCGGCAGGTCACCGCGTTCTCGCTGGTGTCGGCGACCGAGATACTGCCGGTGGGCACCGGTTCCGTCGCCGCCGGAGCGGGAACCGGACTGCTCCACCTGCTGGTCCGGGTCCATCAGCCGGCCACACCCGCGCAGTCTCCGGACGACTGCTACCAACTCCTGCTCGGCGTACGGGCGGTGCTGCCGCCCCGGCTGGCACCCGCGCTCATCGGCCGGGTGACCGAGGGGCCGCTCGCCGGCCGCACCGTCTACGAGGCGCTGCACGATCCGCGCCTGGCCGAACTTCTGCTGGAACGATTCCGTACGCCCGGCACCCTGGGCGCGCTCCGCTTCGACCGGAGCGGCCCGGCCATCGCGGCAGGGCTCGCACCGCGGCTGCTCGGAACCGACCAGTCCAACACCTCGCTGGTCTACGGCGACGCCTACATCCTCAAGATCTTCCGCCGGATCTTCCCGGGCACCAACCCCGATCTGGAGCTGCCGCTCGCGCTGGCGCGGGAGGGCTGCGGGCGGGTCCCCGCCCCCGTCGCCTGGTTCGAGGCCGCCACCGCCTCGAAGCCCCTCACCCTCGGGGTCCTCCAGCCGTTCCTGAGCGGTGCTCAGGACGGCTGGCAGCTCGCGCTGCGCGCGCTGGCCGCGGGCCGGGACTTCACCGCCGAGGCCCACGCGCTGGGCCGGGCCACCGCCGAGGTGCACACCGCGCTGGCCGCCGCCCTGCCGACGCCCGCCCTGCAACGCGCCCAGACCGAGCACCTGGCCGCCGCGATGGTGCGCCGGCTGGAGGCCGCCGCGCAGGCGGTACCGGAACTCGTGCCCTACGTCCCGGGGCTGCGCACCGCCTTCGACGCCGTGGCCGCACTCGGGCACCGGGGGCGCGACTGGGCGGCCCAGCGGGTGCACGGCGATCTCCACCTCGGCCAGACGCTCCGCGCGGCCGACGGTTTCTGGTCACTGATCGACTTCGAGGGCGAACCGGCCAAACCACTGCCCGAACGCCGCCGGCCGCAGCTCCCGGTGCGCGACGTCGCCGGGATGCTCCGCTCCTTCGACTACGCCGCCCGCTCGCACCGCCCGTGGAACGCCGACTGGGCGGCCCGCTGCCGGACCGCCTACTGCGAGGGGTACGCCCGCGCCTCGGGCGCCGACCCGCGCGGCGAACCGGAGCTGCTGCGCGCCCACGAGACCGACAAGGCGGTGTACGAGGTGCTGTACGAGGCACGGCACCGGCCCGACTGGCTGCCGGTCCCGATGGCCGCCATTCACCGCCTGGCCGCCGCCGACGCCTGACGGCCGGGCACGCGCTCCCTTCTTCCCCCCCAACCCCTTCCGAGGAGGCTGTCCCCGTGACCGCCCGCAAGCCGTCCCGCAGAACGCCCGCCCCCACCGAGGCCCCCCGGGCCGAACCACCGGCACCCGAGGCGGTGGCGGCCCCCTCGGCACCACCGTCACCACCGGCACCACCGTCACCGGAGCCGGCCGCCCCGGCCGGACGGCAGAAGAAGCCGGCGTCCGATCGGGCCGGCGCCGCATCGCCCCGCCCCCGCCGGACCACCACCGCCGCCCGGGGCGTACGCCCGGCCCACCCCCTCGACGACGCCGACCGGGGCCGGCTGCTCGCCGGTGAGCACCACGCCCCGCACGACCTGCTCGGCGCCCACCCGGTCCGCGGCGGGGTGACCTTCCGGGTGCTGCGCCCGTACGCCCGGTCGGTGACCGTGCTCGCCAAGGGGCTGCGCGCGCAGCTGCACGACGACGGCGACGGCTTCTTCTCCGGACTGCTGCCGATGCCCTCGCTGCCCGACTACCGGCTCCTGGTCGCATACGACGACAACGAGATCGAGATCCACGACCCGTACCGCTTCCTGCCCGCGCTCGGCGATCTCGATCTGCATCTGATCGGCGAGGGGCGGCACGAGGAGCTGTGGACCGCCCTCGGCGCGCAGCCCATGGAGCACCAGGGGGTGGCGGGCACCCGGTTCACCGTGTGGGCGCCCAACGCCCGCGGCGTGCGGGTCGTCGGGGACTTCAACTACTGGGACGGCACCGGCTTCCCGATGCGCTCGCTCGGCTCCACCGGGGTGTGGGAGCTGTTCCTGCCCGGGATCGGGGAGGGCGCGCTCTACAAGTTCGACATCTGCCGCCCGGACGGCTCGCACACGCTGCGGGCCGACCCGATGGCCCGGTACGCCGAGGTGCCGCCCGCCACCGCCTCGATCGTGACGGCCACGCACCACCAGTGGCGGGACCAGGAGTGGATGGCACACCGTGGGGACGTCCCGGTGCACGAGGCACCGGTCTCGGTGTACGAGGTGCACCTGCCGTCCTGGCGGCCGGGCCTGACCTACCGCCAGCTCGCCGCCCAACTCCCTTCCTACGTAAGGGATCTCGGGTTCACGCATGTGGAGCTGATGCCGATCTCCGAGCATCCCTTCGGCGGTTCCTGGGGGTATCAGGTCACCGGGTTCTACGCCCCCACGTCACGCATGGGCACGCCCGACGACTTCCGGTTCCTCGTCGACTCCCTGCACCGGGCCGGGATCGGGGTGATCGTCGACTGGGTGCCCGCACACTTCCCGCGCGACGACTGGGCGCTGGCGGAGTTCGACGGCCGTCCGCTGTACGAGCACTCGGACCCGTCGCGGGCGGCGCATCCCGACTGGGGCACGCTGGAGTTCGACTTCGGGCGCACCGAGGTGCGCAACTTCCTGGTGGCCAACGCAACTTACTGGTGCGAGGAGTTCCACATCGACGGACTGCGGGTGGACGCCGTCGCCTCGATGCTCTACCTCGACTACTCGCGCAAGGACGGCGACTGGTCCCCGAACGAGCACGGCGGCCGGGAGAACCTGGACGCCGTCGCCTTCCTCCAGGAGATGAACGCCACCGTCTACCGCCGCAATCCGGGTGTCGTGACCATCGCCGAGGAGTCCACCGCCTGGGACGGCGTCACCCGCGCCACCCACCACGTCGGCCACCACGGATTCGGGGGTCTCGGCTTCGGGCTGAAGTGGAACATGGGCTGGATGCACGACTCGCTGGTGTACGTGTCGAAGGAGCCGGTGCACCGCAAGTACCACCACAACGAGATGACCTTCTCGATGGTGTACGCGTACAGCGAGAACTACGTCCTGCCGATCTCGCACGACGAGGTGGTGCACGGCAAACGCTCGCTGGTCTCCAAGATGCCCGGCGACTGGTGGCAGCAGCGCGCCAACCACCGGGCCTACCTCGGCTTCATGTGGGCCCACCCGGGCAAGCAACTCCTGTTCATGGGACAGGAGTTCGCTCAGGGGGCGGAGTGGTCGGAGGGCCACGGCCCGGACTGGTGGCTGCTCGACCCCTCGTACGCGGCGGAGAGCGACCACCGGGGCGTACGCACCCTGGTGGGCGACCTGAACGCGGTGTACGCCCAGACCCCCGCGCTCTGGCAGCGCGACACCGTCCCGGAGGGCTTCGACTGGGTGGACGGCGGCGCCGCCGAGGACAACGTCTTCGCCTTCCTGCGCTACGACGCGCAGGGCTCACCGCTCCTCGCGGTCAGCAACTTCTCCCCGGTGGTACGGCACGACTACCGCGTGGGCGTCCCGGACGTGCCCGGGGACCGGGTCGCGTGGTCGGAGGTCCTCAACACCGACGCCGCGCGGTACGGCGGCAGCGACGTACTCCACGGCGGACCGCTGAAACCCCGACCGGTGGCGTCGCACGGCCGTCCCGGCAGCATCCTGCTGACGCTGCCGCCGCTGGCGACGGTCTGGTTCCGGCCGGTCTGACGGGGCGGGCAGGGGTTGGGCGCACCCACGATGAGGCCTCGGAGCCCAGCGCGGCCGCGTCAGGGCCCCACCTCTGCCCGTTCAGTCGTGCCGGGGGCGCCAACGCCTCGATTCCCGTACGGCGCTCAGGGCGGCCAGACCGGCCACAAGGACGGCCAGGACACACAGCACAGCCACCGACGCGCTCAGCATCTGAGGCGGCAGCTCCCCGTTCCTGGGGGGTGTCGTGTAGGGCAAGGTGACCCAGATCGCACTGACCGCGCCCAGTGCGGCAGCAACGCACAGGGGAGCGGCAAGGGTCCAAGCGGCTACGGTCACGTACACCCGTCGGCTGCCGCTCACCACGGACACCGGCGCGATGGAGCGGGCAAAGCGCATGACCTCGGCGAGGCAGTTCAGCGCGGCTGCCAGCGCCACCAGTCCAACCCCCGCGACGCCCAGAAGCGTCACCCAGCGAAGCTGGGATGAAAGCAGCGCGGCGCCTCCGATCCACCCCTGCCCCACGCCCTCGACGAGGGCACCGGGGCCCAGCACGGCGAGAGCGTCACGCTTGAGCCTTCCCACCGGGAGTGTCTCGCCCTGCGGCGAGTACACGACGAGTACGTCGCCCTGACGAGCGGCAAAAGGGCCACGTCTCACGCCGACCTGCGTCACGGAAGCCGGCAGCAGAGCGCGGAGGGCGGGCGTGGCTCCCGAGAGTGGAACAGCTCGAGTGCTTCGCCCGGCCGGGCACTTCAGGCCCAGGCCCCGCAAAGCGTCACATCTTCCCCGGACCGTGACCGCCTGCTGGACCTCGACGGGTCCATCCGGCGATTCCCTCACCTCGCCTGCTCCGTTCGCCATGCCGAGCGTCGAGTCGAGCACCACGACCTCGGCACCGGCCGGCAGTCTCTTGACCCACGATCCGGCTCTTTTCTCGGCATCGTGCGGCATTTGGACGGTGAGGACGCTGTGCCCGAAGCGCTCCCGCATGGCCAGCGCCCCCTGAACAGACGCACTGTGCATGCTGGGGTACACCTGCACCACGCTCAGCAGTCCCAGCGCGATGACCACCCCGGCGACAAGGCGTGAAAGGTAGCCCGGGCGCCCTTGGGTCCACCGGCCGGCAAGGAGCGTTCCCGCAAAGCCCCAGCGGCGCCCGATTTCCGTCACGCCGCGTCCCGCTGCCGACAGCAACAGTGCGATGGCTGCGGGCAGGGTGGCCAGGGCCCCGACCGTGCCGAGCAGGGACACGAGCACGACGGTCTGGGTGGCCCCCTGCGTGGCGAATGCCGTGGGCGACCAGCTCAGGATTCCCAGGAATACGGGGCACAGCCCGGCTCCGACCTTCACCAGCCGCCCCCGACCGGCGCCGCGCGGCCTGGTGGACCGGCCGGGCCCCGCCCACTGATGCAACAGAACGACCAGGGCGACGAGCAGAAGAGGGGCTGCGATCAGCGCACAGACCAGCTGCCAGGCGTGGGATCGCATGTCGGAGGCTGCCAACACGTAGCCGACGAATGGAATCCTCAGGTCGGTGACCAGGGCCGCCCCCAGCACGGGCGCCGTCAGCGCAACGCCGAGCAGTAGAGCCGGAGCTGCCTCCCCCGTGCTCAAGAGCGCCAGTTGCCGACGTGAACCGCCCAGCGCGCCGAGAAGTGCAGTTCGCCGGTCACGGCCCGCAGCCCCCAGCCGAGTGGCCACCACCGCGAACAGACCGGCAGGCAAGCCGAGCATGGTGATCAACAAACTGAGGAAGACGGACAAGGGGCGCACGGCGGCCAAGTCGCCGAATCCTCCTGCGTCCTGGGAGCCGAAGCCGGTAGCGAGCAGGGCGTGCTTCACCGTGAGCGATCCATCTGCTGGCCGCGCATAGGCGTAGCGCTCGCCAGGACTCGCCAGTCCTTCCGGCGCGATGCTTCCCACGACGCGCCCGTACCGGTCCCCGACCCCGTCGGCGGCGAGAGAAGGTGAGAGCACCGCCTCGCCCGGACCCGGCCAGTGGGATACGCCGGGGGGCAGCGGGGCGTCAGTGCGCACGGGCTCGACGAAGACGACCTCGACCTGATGGTCGTGGACATCGTCCAGGTAGAATTGCAGGCGCAGAGGAGCCTCCTCCAGGGCCTGTCCTTCATGCAGGCGCAGCGCGGGCGTGCGCGCTGCTCCGCGTTCCGCCCGCTCCTGATACGTGGCCCAGGCGGCCACCGCTGACACCGTCGTCACGGCGAGCACGAACGTGGCAATCGTCAAGGCCACAAAGCGGATACGGCCATCGGCAGAGCCGTGTCCGGCGGCACGCCCCATCCGCAACAGCTGACGGCTGAGCGACTTCCCGGCGCTCATCGGACCCCACGCGGAAGGGAGGCCGCCTGGGCAACGAGTCGCCCTTCGTGAAGAGCGAAACGGTGGTCGGCCCGAGCAGCGACCGACTCGTCATGCGTGACCACCAGAACCGCGCACCCCCACCGCTCGGGGAGAGAGAACAGCAGCTCGGCAACAGCCTCTCGGTTCCGCGTGTCCAACGATCCCGTGGGCTCATCGGCCAGGAGCAGAGCCGGCCGGTTCACCAATGCTCGTGCCACAGCCGCCCGCTGTCTCTCTCCGCCGGACAGCTCAGCGGTTGGAGTTCCCTCCACGGGCACGCCGAGGTCGATCAGCAATTGGCGTGCACGGCCGAAGGCTTCAGCTCGCTTCACACCGGCCAGGAGTGCTGCCATCGCGACATTCTCCATGGGCGTGAGCTCGGGGAGCAGTTCACCGAACTGGAACACCATGCCGATGGTGTCGCGCCGGTGTCTGGCCAGGTCGCGTGGCTTGAGCCGGGCCAGGTCCTGACCGGCAATACGGACTTCACCCTGCTCGTACCGGATCAACCCGAGCACGCAGTTGAGCAGCGTGCTCTTGCCCGTCCCGCTGGGTCCGGTAACGGCCAACGACTGACCGGCGGGGAGAGTGAGGTCCACCCCGTCGAGCAGCGCTCTGCCGGCCACGGAGTAGTGGAGTTTCCGGACTTCCAGCACGGGATTCGCTTGCACCACACAGTCTCTCTCAGCGAGTCGGTCACCAGCACGTGACTGGATCACGGGCTGCAAAGATCTGACGGGGGCCCCTCGCGGTGGATCCCGTCAGCACACTTCTATCAGTGGCTCATGGCCACGTACACGGAGCAGTCGTCCGGCTGAGCTATCTGGGATTCGCAGATTCTCGCCTTGAGGACCCAGCTTCCGGTGCCCGAGTACGCCTCGGTGCCGGCGCCCTGCTTGTTCCACACATTCAGCTGGGTGCCGGAGTTCGCTGACCGGTAGTAAGAGCTGTAGACCGGGTTGGAGTCTGAAGTGCTGTCCCAGGCTCCCACCTTGGCGCTGCTCGACGTCGAATTGTCGTAAACGCGAGCCTGCCCGGTGCCGGAGAGTGTCGCAGTCTGGTAGGCGAGTGCCGGTGCGGCGCCGACAAGCCCGATGACTCCGAGGGTGGCGAGGGCCACTGCAATCCTTCGCTTGTTCATGAAAACTACCCCTTCTTGAAGTGTTCGCAACACGGAAGGCAGCATCGTATTCGGGATTTGATCATCAGGTAACTTCCCTCACAAGCGGAGGAATTACTTCCGTTCTTCACCGGAGGCAGAACGGGACGTTGTCGGCGATTCGGCTCCGCAAGCCCACCCCCGGGCTCCAACTAGACTGCTCGAAGGCACGTTTGGCCAGCGCCCGGGACTACACACACCATCTACCAGGCCGACGCACTGACTTCAGCTTTCGGGGCGCCTCCCTCCTACGCCACCCACTCGGCGCACGTGAGCCGCGCTGCCGCCGCGGGTGGCGGGAACGCAGGGACCCGAGTGCACGCCGTGGCACGGGGAATGGGGAATGAGGGCGGCACACGAAGGGCGGCCCGATCACGGCCGCCGAGGTCATCCGGCTCTCGGCGGACGCATGCGAGCCGCCGCACCTCCAACCGCCGCCTCCAGTTTCTGGAGCAGCCGGCGCCTGGGTCAGGCTCGTCAACCGTTTCGGCGGGACGCGCCACGGCTACTTCCTGCCGAGCGAGGGCTACAGCGACATCACCTACGCCCTCTTCTCCTTCCCCAGTCTCGCCACGTACGAGCAGTACCGCACGGACAGCATGTCCGACCCGGAGTGCCAGGATGCCTTCGAACTGGCTCGTAACACCCGCTGCATCAAGCGGTACGAGCGCCGCTTCCTGCGGCCGCTCGACGTCATGTCCTAGGCCAGGGGCTGGGCTTGGACGACTGCGCCCGAACGCCAAGACACGGACGTGCAGTTCTTCGACGCAATCGCCGTGGACTCGTTGCTCGGCGGCATGGGCGAGGAGGCTGACAGACGGCCCGGGGACCTCATCACGAGTCCCTCCACGTTCGCCAAGGCCTGGTGATCACCTCTCGGTACGTATGGTGGGACGGATTGCGCCCAGAGTGCGAAAGGGCCCATCCCTGCGGGGCGTCCCAGTCCTCCGCCGCCGGGGAGGACTCGCCGCAGACGACGCACAGCATGGCGTACGTCTGCGGTTCGGCATCCGGCTCCTGGTTCGGCGCGAGCGTCCACCGGACGTGCCTCACGATGGCGCGCGGCCCGCTCATGCTCGGCGCCTGGACTCGGCGTTGAGGGCGGCGAGGCGAACGGTCAGCTCCTGGCGCGAGGAAAGCACCTCGATGCTGTCCGGCTGGGCGTCCCACGACAGTCCGCCGCTGATCGGGCGGAGCTGGATGAGCCCGCCGATGGTCCCCATCACAACGCCGAAGCGATCGGCCTTCGTGTCCTTGACTGCCGCCCCGGTCCGGGGTTCGGTCTGCTGGTTGTTCGCCATGCCGAAGACGGTATGTAAACCCTGAGTGGCCAGCCAGACGCAAGGCACTGCACTTGATGTCACGGCCGGTCAGAACTACATCGGCGTGCTGCAGTCACCCAAATACGCCCAGGTGAGTGCCCACCGTGCGCATATCGGCAGTGAGCGTACGACGCTTCTTCGTGATCTCTTCGAAGGTGATCGCGGCGGCCGACTGGTGACGAAACCACTCGGGTGCGACGTGATCCAGGCGAGACAGTTCTTCCATGGCAGCCAAGGAGTCACCCGTGCGGACGCGAGCCCGAGCCAGATCGAGGAAGTAGCGGTTCCCGTCGTTCGTGCTCGGCTTCCCCAACCGCTTCCACGCCTTCGGTTGGAGTTCTTCCACCTCGCCGGACTTCCGGACGACAGTCCGGGCGTCTCCCGCAACCATCGCGTCCTCCAGCTCCTTCATCGCGGCTGTGACGGGCCCGAACTGAGACCAATGACGCAGAAGGTTGCGGTGCGAAACTCCCACTGCCCTCGCAGCCGTGCCGACCGCTCTCCGGAGCTCCTTGGCTTCCTCAGGGCGGTTGTTCCGGGCCGCCGCGGCGGCGGCCTCCATCGCAAGGCCACCCCAGGTCGCATACGCGTCCGCCGTGGCCCCCTTGATCTTCGGCTCGACGATGTCCATCGTCGCGACGGCAATGTCCTCAGCCTCGTCGAACCTCTCGGTTCGGATGAGCACGAAGCACATGCCGCCCACTCCCGAGGCTGCGGTCAGTTCGTTGCCGGACAGCCTGGCGTCACTGACGGCTTCCTTGATAGCCCCGTAGGCGAGGTCGTACTGCCTGATCTGCGTCAAATACCGCCCAGCCAGTTGCAGGGCTTCGGAGCGGGCACGCAGGGCGTCCCGGTGCTCGCTCCCGCGGTCGTAGTAGGCCACGGCCTCGTTCGCAGCTCGGATGAGAGCCGGGAGGTCAGCGGCAATGCTCTGGTAGCTGTCTCCGAAGTACAGGAGTGCGCTGTCATGGGTCATGCGGCGCAGGCGACGGATGTCGGGCGCATCACCCGTCGGCGCGTCAGGCGCGGCCAGGCTGACAGCCGGGGTCAGGGCGATGCGGAGTTCGCGGAGATTCGAGGTGTTCAGGTCGTCGTGAGGCACAGGCTTCGGAGCTCCAGCCGCCATCAGGTTGGAGGTCTTCACTCCAAGCGCGCGGGCGAGGGCGTGGAGTGTCTCCATTCGCACACCGTCGTCGCCCTGCTCGATCTTTCTGACGGGGCCGACCGACAGCCCCGCTCGGTGCGCGAGCTGCTCTTGACTGAGTCCGGCAGCACGACGGTATTTCCTGAGACTGTCAGCGAGTTCATCCGACATGCGACACCACCCTTCCCGATTCAGCGTACGCCGATCGAGAGACAGGAAAGGGACGTCGCCAGGGGTAGTGCCACCCTGCAGTCCGCAACCCGAGTTCCGGGCTTCGAGGGTCGGGGTTCGAGCTCCGGGACCGGCTGGTTCACTCTTTCGTGGGTGCGAGGAAGGAACCGGGCCCGACGCTTGAGCTTCGGGATTCGGGGGGCGAGATCCGGGAGCCGGGGTTCGAGCGCTCTTGTTCAACCGGTAGGTAAAAGAAGGTGGTTGGGAAAACCTCCCTACCCTCCCCGACCCGTCACGACCAGCAAGTACGACTAATCCGGACCGGCTTGCGGCGCGATGTCGCGGCTGCTTACGGTTCCCTGGACCAAGCGACCCCGGACGCGGTGTAAGCGCACCGGCCGGGGTCTCACCCAAAGATCGAAAAGGCGATCTCGTGGCTAGTGAGAACTTTAGCTCTGCCCTGCGCGCACCCGCATCCTCGCGCCCGTACGCGAAGGCCAATCCCGGTTACGGCAAGCGATCAACGCCAGACCAACACCCGTCGCGCGCCGACGACTTCATGCTGTTGCCCGAGCGCGAGCGCTACATCGCCGGGTTCGTCGACCATCTACCCGACGGCGCGGCCATGGACATCAAGTCGCTCGCCAAGAACATCCCCTTGTACGGACAGATGGCCGTCGGCAGCGCACTCAGGGCGTTGGGAGTGGCCGGTCACCTGCGGCACGCCCAGTGCCGGATCGAAGTGCGCGGCCAGGTCCGCTGGGTCACCCGGACCTTCTGGTCCCGCACCGCCCGCGACAACGAATGGTGGGGCACCTTTCTGGACGACGAGAACAGCCGAGCACCCCAGGAGGCGATCGTTCCCCCGTCGCCCCGGGGTCCTGCGGAAGTCCCCGCTCCCCGGGCCGGAGCACAACCGCCGGTCCCGGTCCCCGCGCCCCCGGCCGAGCCCCCGGCGAAGCCCACCTCGCCCGCTCCCGCCCCCGCCGTACCGCAGCAGCGAAACCCTGAACCGGCCCCGGCATCCCCCTCGCCCGCTTACCTCGCCCTGGCCCAGCTGGGCCGAATCGAACCGCGCCTGCCCCTCTCCGCCACCGACTGCGCGGTGCTGGAGCCCCTGGCTGCCGAGTGGCTCACCAGGGGCGTGGACGCCGACTACCTCACCCACGCCCTCACCTCCGGCCTCCCCGCCCAGGTCGACTCCCCCATCGGCTTCGTACGCCGCCGCCTCAACGACAAGGTCCCGCCCCACCTGCCCACCGCCCCTGCACCGGCCGCACCAGGCACCCCCGTCCGCCGTCTGATGGTGGAATGCACCGAGTGCGGCACACCCGGCCCGCCCGATGCGCTCCCCGACGGCCTCTGCCGCACCTGCCGCGAGCCCAAGCCGGGCGCGGCCCCGGCCGCCCCCGCCGACCCGATCGTCGAACGTGACATCCACGCACTGGTCGGCAACCTCCGCGACCTGATGAGAGCCCCCTGATCGCCACCACCCACCCGAGCCGGGCCCGGACGGCTGGCCGTCAGGCCTGAGCCTGGGGCGGTCCGAGATCACGAGACTTTGAAATCGCCCTTGGCCCCGGCGCATTCGGTCAGGCATTCACGTTCAGGTGATTTCCCTTCCAGGCCCTCCTGAATGGGTGATCGACTTCGTACGATGCTTGTTCAGCACCGATGTCCACGTCGTCGAAGTGGGCTATTGGTTCCATATTCAATTCAAGGGGAAACTATGACCTCGAAAAAGAGGAACGTTGTGCGCACGATGGCCGCGGCGCTTGCCGCAGCCGCCGCGTTCACCCTGGCCGGGCCGGCCGGAACCGCCTCCGCCATCGATCACGTGACCTGCGACCCGGACGCGGGTTTCCTTAAGATCTGGTCGCACGACGGCAGTGGGCGCGACAGCGTGGACTGCTATGCGAATCGCGGGAAGACCGACTTCGGCGGGTGGTGGGTCGATCAGATCTCCACGGGGAACAACGACGTGAAGTACTACGACGCCAACGGCGACGTGGTGAAAATCCCCCGGAATTCGAACATTAAATATTCGAACGTGCCGAAGGTCGATGCCATCGAAATCCTGTAGGGATTTCCTCCAGGGACGTTCCGCAGTCCCGGTCGCGCCCGCCTCACGCCGTCTCGAAGACCTCCTCCAGCTCCTGGAGGAGCTTGCGCCTGGGGCGGGCGCCCACCATCGACTTCACGGGTTCACCGTCCCGGAACACCATCAGGGTCGGCGCCGCGAGCACCGCGTACCGGCTCGCGATTCCGGGGCTGGTGTCGATGTCCAGCTGGACGACCTCCATGCGGCCGGCCAGTTCCGTGGCGACGGCGCTGAGCACGGGGGCGAGTTGGCGGCACGGGCCGCACCAGTCGGCGGTGAACTCGACCAGCACCGGGCCGTCTGCCGCGAGCACCTCGGTGTCGAAGGTGGCGTCGGTGACCTCTGCCACGCCCTCTGCATGAATCATCTGTCATCCTCCCAGTTCACAACGTGGTTCCGGACCACCGGGGAGCGCCGCCCCGGCCTCCAGTTCGGCCCTGGCGAGCTGGGCGCCCACCTCGGCGCGGACCGTCCGGAGCTGTTCGATGAGCGAGTCGAGCTCGCCGAGCTTGCGCCGGTAGACGGCGAGCGAGGCGGGGCAGGCGTCACCGGCCGGGTGGCCGGCGCGCAGGCACTCGACGAACGGCCGGGTCTCCTCCAGCTCGAACCCGAAGTCCTGCAGGGTCCGGATCTGCTGGACCAGCCGCAGGTCGTCCTCGTCGTACGCGCGGTAGCCGTTGTCGGCCCGCCGGGCCGGCAGCAGTCCGCGGGACTCGTAGTAGCGCAGAGTCCGCGTGGTCGTTCCGGCCCGTTCTGCCAGCTCCCCGATTCGCATGTCCTCGACGGTAGACCTTGACGCCGACGTCAGGGCAAGCACGAAGGGGCCGCCGCGGGAGTTCCCGCGGCGGCCCCTTTCCGGTGCCGTTTCCGGTGCCGGTGCGGTTACGCCTTCGCCACCGCGTGCTGCTCGTCGCTGTCGCGCGGCTCCGGGACGCCGTGCACGTCGCCGTCCTGGTTGAGCATCTGCTCGTTCCACGGGAGCGCGCCGGAGAGCACCTTGTCCACCCGCTCCTTGTCGATCTCCTTGGTCCAGGTGCCGACCAGGACGGTGGCGACCGCGTTGCCCGCGAAGTTCGTCATGGCGCGGGCCTCGCTCATGAAGCGGTCGATGCCGACGATGAGGCCGACGCCGTCGACCAGGCCGGGGCGGTGCGACTGGAGGCCGCCCGCGAGGGTGGCCAGGCCCGCGCCGGTGACTCCGGCCGCGCCCTTCGAGGCGACGATCATGAAGAGCAGCAGCGAGATCTGCTCACCGGCGCTCAGCGGGTCGCCCATCGCGTTGGCGATGAAGAGCGAGGACATCGTGAGGTAGATCGCGGTGCCGTCCAGGTTGAAGGAGTAGCCGGTCGGCACGGTGATACCGACGACCGGGCGGCTGACCCCGAGGTGCTCCATCTTCGCGATGAGCCGGGGCAGGGCCGACTCGGAGGAGGAGGTGGAGAGGATCAGCAGGAACTCGCGGCCCAGGTACTTCAGCAGGGCGATCAGGTTGACCCCCGCGACCAGCCGCAGGATGGCCCCGAGCACCACGAAGACGAAGATCGCGCAGGTGACGTAGAAGCCGATCATGATGATCGCGAGGGACTTCAGCGCGTCCACGCCGGTCTCGCCGACCACCGCCGCCATCGCGCCGAACGCGCCGACCGGCGCCGCCCACATGATCATGGCGAGGATGCGGAAGACAAGGCGCTGGATGTGACCGATGCCGCGCAGCACCGGCTCGCCGGCCGAGCCCATGGCCTGGAGCGCGAAGCCCGCGAGCAGCGCGATGAGCAGGGTCTGGAGCACTTCGCCCTCGGTGAAGGCGGAGACGACCGTGGTCGGGATGATGCCGAGCAGGAAGTCGGTGGTGGACTCGCTCGGCCCCGCCGCCTGCTTCTCACCGGCGGCGCGTACGGCTTCGGTGAGGTGGAGGCCCTGGCCGGGCTCCAGGAGGTTGCCGACGAGCAGGCCGATGGCCAGCGCGACGGTCGACATCACCAGGAAGTAGCCGAGGGCGAGGCCGCCGACCGCGCCGACCTTGGCGGCCTTGCGTACCGAGCCGACGCCCAGCACGATCGTGCAGAAGATGATGGGCGAGATCATCATCTTGATCAGATTCACGAAGCCGGTGCCGATCGGCTTGAGCTCGACGGCGACGCCCGGGGCCACGAAGCCCACCAGGATGCCGAGAGCCACCGCCGCGATCACGGCCAGATACAGATAGTGCGTGCGGTCCCGCTTGGCGGCTGCCACTCCCACGGGGGTTCTCCTCGGCTCGTCCGGATCACGCCCCCGTCCCTGGGGGGTGCAAGGGCTGTCCGGCGGATCCAGGCCGGAAAAACCCTTGGTGAATATCTCGCTCCCTGTGACGCCGGTCACCGTTACGTGCATTTCGTTCATGTGTTTTCGGCCAGGCAGACTGGTGCCATGCGTCTCCCCCGTCCCCGGACCCGCCCGCGCAGCCTGGCCGGTCAGCTCTTCGCCATGCAGGTGGTGCTGGTGGCGGCCGTGGTGGCGGGGTGCGCGTTCTTCGCGTACGTCTCCGGCAGCGCGCAGGCGAAGGAGACCGCGACCCGGCAGGTCAGGGCGGCCGCGCTGGCGATCGCCGACTCGCCGTCGGTGCGGGAGGCGATCGGCACCCCGGACCCGTCGGCCGTGCTTCAGCCGTACGCGGAGCAGGTCCGCAGGGACACCGGGATCACCTTCGTCACGATCATGTCCCCGGAGCGGGTCCGCTGGACGCACCCGGACGCCGGCCGGATCGGTGAGACGTTCCTCGGGCACACCGCGCGGGCGTTGCGCGGCGAGACGTTCACGGAGACGTACACCGGCACGCTCGGCCCCTCGATCCGGGTCGTCACCCCGGTCCGGGACGGCTCCCGGATCATCGGGCTGGTCAGTGCGGGCATCACGGTCGAGCGGGTCTCCTCGCAGGTGCGGGCGCAGCTCGGGGCGCTGGGCCTGGCGGCGGGCGGGGCGCTCGCGCTCGGCGGCATCGGCACGTACGTGATCAACGCCCGGCTGCGTCGGCACACGCACGGCATGAACGCCGCCGAGCTGAGCCGGATGCACGACTACCACCAGGCCACGCTGCACGCGGTGCGCGAGGGGCTGCTGATGCTCGACGGGCGGCGCCGGATCGCGCTGATCAACGACGCGGGCCGGGAGCTGCTCGGTCTGGGGCCGGGTGCGGTGGGGCGCAGGGTCGCCGAGCTGGAGCTGCCGGCGCCGCTGACCGGTGCGCTGCTCGCCTCCGAGGAGCGGGTCGACGAACTGCATCTGACGGCGGACCGGGTGATCGTGGTCAACACCCGTCCGGTGGTGGGCGGGGAGCAGCGCGGCACCGTCGTGACGCTGCGCGATCACACGGAACTCCAGGCGCTGTCCGGTGAGTTGGACTCCGAGCGGGGGTTCACCCAGGCGTTGCGCTCGCAGGCGCACGAGGCGGCGAACCGGCTGCACACCGTCGTCTCGCTGATCGAACTGGGCCGGGCCGAGGAGGCGGTGGGCTTCGCCACCGCCGAGCTGGAACTGGCCCAGGCCCTCACCGACCGGGTGGTGGGAGCGGTGGCCGAACCGGTGCTGGCCGCGCTGCTGCTCGGCAAGGCGGCACAGGCGAACGAACGGGGGGTGGAGCTGGTGCTCGCGGACGACAGCCTGATCGACGACGGCGACCTGCCGGCGACACTGCCGCACCGGGATCTGGTGACGATCCTCGGCAATCTGATCGACAACGCGGTGGACGCGGCGTCGGAGGCGGTGACCGGTGGGCCGGGCCCCGGATCCGTGCCCGCCCAGCGGGGAGCGGGTGGCGGCCGGGCCGCCCGCGCCCGGGTCACCGTCACCGCGCTGGCCGGGGAGGGCGAACTGCTGTTGCGGGTCGCCGACACCGGGGCCGGGGTCGATCCGGCGGACGCCGCCGAGGTGTTCGAGCGGGGCTGGTCGACGCGTGGAGCGGGCCGGGGCATCGGGCTCGCCCTCGTACAGCAGGCGGTGCACCGCAACGGCGGCACGGTCACCCTGGACGGCGGGGCGGACGGCGGGGCGCGGTTCACCGTGCGGCTGCCGCTGGCCTTCGCCGGGCCCACGGCGCACACCACGAAGGAGGGAACGGCGTGATCCGCGTACTGATCGTCGAGGACGATCCCGTCGCCGCCGACGCCCACCGGCTGTACGTGGGCCGCGTCCCCGGATTCACGGTGGCGGCAGTCGCGCATTCTCGGGCGGAGGCGGTGCGGGCACTGGACCGCACCCCGGTCGATCTACTGCTCCTGGATCTGTACCTGCCCGACGGGCACGGTCTCCAACTGCTGCGCTCGCTGCGCGCGGCCGGGCACTCGGCGGATGTCATCGCGGTGACGTCGGCGCGCGATCTGGCGGTGGTCCGGGAGGGGGTGTCGCTCGGGGTCGTCCAGTACGTGCTGAAGCCGTTCACCTTCGCCACCCTGCGCGACCGGCTGGTGCGCTACGCGGAGTTCAGGGCGGCGGCCGGTGAGGCCAGCGGCCAGGACGAGGTGGACCGGGCGATCGGCGTACTGCGCGCCCCGCAGCCGGCCCGGCTGCCGAAGGGGCTGAGCAGCCCGACGCTGGAGGCCGTCACCCGCGCCCTGCGGGCCGCCCCGGACGGGGTGACGGCGGCGGCGGCCGGGGAGGGACTGGGCATCTCGCGGATCACCGCGCGCCGTTATCTGGAGCATCTGGTGACGGTGGGGCGCGCGGTGCGCAGTCCGCAGTACGGCCAGATCGGGCGCCCGGAGCTGCACTACCGGTGGGTGACCCGCAACCGCTGACGGAGCGACGGCACCCGGGCCCGCGTCCTCGCCGACTCGACGTGGACGCGGGCCCGGACGGCGGTGTTCGTCCGGCCGCTTCAGTGCTCCTGGAACAGCGACCGGGCGTGGCTCAGCCCGTACCTGGCGACATCGGTGCCCAGCTCGACCCCGGCCTCGTCCGCGAGTCGGGTGTGGATGCCCAGCCAGACCCGCGCGTCCATGTTCTCGAGCGTGAGCTGGTGCCATGCCGTGTAGCTGCGGACGACGCCCGGTGCTGTGCCGCTGGTCAGGGTGAACGGGGCCGTGCGCGGTCCCGCGAGGGCGGTGAGCACGGTTTCCGTCGCGCCCGCGTAGGTGTTGTGGCCGCTTGGGTAGTCCGGGTGCGCCGGGGTGGTGTGCAGCGGGGTCCACGACGGGTCGGCCGCCATGTCGCCCACGCCGGCCCGGATCGCGGTGACGGGACGCCACAGCGGGTAGGTGTACTTGCTGTCGGAGGTCGCGATCTGGGTGTCCACCAATGTGGCGTGGGCCAGAGCGACGAGTTCGGCCTGCTTGGCCGGCGGCCGGTGGGACGTGGCGGCGAGCGCGACGCGAATCGGTTTGGTCCACAGGGCGAGCGACGAGTCGAACCAGAAGTTGGCCGTGTCGGTCTGCCGCGCGGTGCGCGCGGTGCTGTTCAGCTCGCCGAAGTCCCGGACCTCCTTCAGGTCGGTCAGGTACCGCTCGGACGTCGGAGCGGGCGGCGCGGGCAGCCGGAACTGGTCGGCGCTCTTCAGCAGGAAGGGCCGGGCGAACCTGCTGCCGTTCTGGATGGCTGGGGCGAACGCGGGCGGGGTGGGCTGCCAGACGCCCGGCGCGGCCGGCGGCACGGTGAAGGGGGCGTTCACGGAGGCCGCGTCGAGGCCGTCGTCCTCGCGGTCGTGCAGGACCTCCCGCGCCTGGCGTTCGCCCGCCGCGACGCCCAGGGTCTCGGCCGGGCCGTCGGGAGTCCGGTCCAGGGTCTCCCGCAGGGCGGCATCCAGCTCCGGGGCACGGGTGGGCGCCAGCTCGACCAGGGCGCGGTGCACCGCGGCGGCCAGCGCCGCGTCCTGGTAGTCCCCGCGGTCGACCCCGGACGGCACATGCTGCAGGGCCCGCGCCGCCGCGATCCAGCTGATCGCCCAGGTGCGGTTGTTGGTCACCGGAGGCAGCGCCGATCCGGCCGTCGCGATCGTGTCGGCCGTGGTGTCGTACCAGGCGAGCGCCACGGAGGTGCGGTCGTGCCCGGACGCAGGGGCGGCGACGCCCGGGGCCGCGCCGGAGGCGACCAGTAGTGCCGTGGAGGCCACCAGGGCCGCACGGGTCTTCGGAATTTTCACGGGAGCAGCTCCTGATGGTGGGGTGGGGCCGGATGCCGGCAGCGGCGTTACTCCTGACCCGGTGGTGTTCAGGCGGGGTCGGCGTCGATGTGGAAGGGGACGGTGACGATGTTGGAGGCGACGCCCATCCGGTCCAGGTCCTTGGCGCCGATCTTCCCGTCGCCGTCGAGATCCTTCACGACGGCGGGTGCGTCGTTGTAGATGCCGTCGTGGTCGAGGTCGTCGACGACCGCCACGGTGAGAGTGGTGTCGACGTTCTGCCCCACGATGGGGGCGCCGACGATCCAGGTGTCCCACAGCTCGGTCGTGTGCGGGGTGCGGTCGGTGACGCCGGAGAGGTTGAACAGGTTGGCCAGGTTGGTACCCGGCCCGGAGAAGCCGGGGAGGGTGCTGTTGGTGGTGGAGTCCAGCACGACCAGTCCAGGGACCTTTTCGTCCCGGCCGGTGGAGAACTTACCGGGGAAGGGGGCGGTCTCGTTGTGCGCGGCCGGGCCGGTGAGCTGGAGCCCGTTGTAGCCGGTCTGGGCCAGGGTCTTGCCCCGGAAGGAGAGCTTCAGGTCCACGATCCAGCCCTTGCCCTCCACGCCCGCGTTGTCCCCGCGCTGGGGCGCGACGACCTTCACCTTGACCGGGTGCTTCGCGGCGGAGGGCCTGTCCACGCTCGACGCGTTCGCGCTGGTGAGTCCGAAGGCCGTGGCGCCGAGGCCGAGGATCACGGCCGCACTCGCGCCGAGGGTCCAGCCGAGCTTGTTCTTCCTCATGACTTGTCCTCCTGGGTGTCGGGGCTTGCGGCCATGTGTACGACCGCGTGTGGCACCCGGTTCAATCCGCGGGTGAACTCGGACCCCCCGCTCGTCGTACACGTAGCTGCGAGGCCCAGGATCAGTGCCTCAGGACATCAGAAGCCGCAGGTCGCAGCCGTCCTCCAGGTCAGCGCAGCCGATGCGGTCAGGTATGGAAGTGAGTCGGATGGACCGGATCCGGTTCCGCGCCGCCCCGGGGCGCGGACTGTCAGCCGCCCGCGGTTCGGGCCCGGCGCTGCTCCGAGCGACCCCAGCCCGCGAGACGAGGACATCGAGCGTGACGCCGGACGAGCAGTTGATGACTGCGTTGTACACCGAGCACCACGATGTGCTGCTCTCCTTCGTGCGCAGGTACGTGCGCAGCCCCGAGCAGGCGGAGGACATGGTGCAGGAGACGCTGTTGCGGGCATGGCGCAGCATCGACAGGATCGAAACCAGCCAGGTCACCATCCGCTCCTATCTCTTCACGATCGCCCGCAACGTGCTCACCGACAGCTGGCGTGCCGAGCAGCGGCGTCCGGAACCGCTCTACGACGACGAGGCGCTCGCGGCCGTACCTTCTGCCGATGACGTGGAGGCGGCGCTGGAGGGCCACGTGATCAGCGCGGCGCTGGAACGCTTGTCCGGCGAGCACCGTGATGTGATCCAGGCTCTGTACTTCGAGGGGCTGACCGTTGCCGAGTCCGCGTCACGACTCACGATCCCGGAGGGAACGGTCAAGTCCCGCGCCTACTACGCCGTACGCAACCTGCGCGCAGCCTTTGAAGAAATGGGAGTTCTGCGGTGAGCACCGACCACGATGACGTGCGCATGCTGATCGGCGCATATGTGCTGGGCGGTCTCGGGGAGACCGACCGCCGCGTCCTGGAGTCCCACCTGCCGATGTGCCAGGAATGCCGTGACGAGCTCGCGAGTTCGGCCCCGCTGGCCGGACTGCTCCGCCGCGCCCCGGCCATGCCCGCGCCCCGCCCCCCGGACACACGCGAGACCGGCACCGACGCGGCGCCGCCGGCCGGGCTCGGCCGCCTGCTGGAGCAGGTCCGCACCGTCGATGCCGTACGCAGGCGCCGGGCCCGTCGGCAGTGGCTGGCACTGGCCGCGGCCCTGATCGTGATCGCCGGGCTCGGAGTGGGGTCGATGCTGCAGTCCCGGCACCCGGCCGGCCCGGACGGCCCGGCCACCGCCTTCACTTCGGCCGCCGGGTACTCCGTGTCCGGCCGTGCCACGCTCACGGACAAGCCCTGGGGCACCGCGGTGAGCGTCACCCTGGCCGACCTGCCCGCAGGAGCACCAGGACCCTTCGTCCTCCAGGTCTCCTCGGTGGACGGCCGCAAGGAGCAGGCGGCCACCTGGGCGATCACTCCCAACGGCAGCGCCGCCGTGACGGGGGCGAGTGCCGTGCGCCTCCCCGACATCCGGTCCATCTCCGTGATGGACCGTGAGGGCCGCCTGGTCGCCACGGCCCGACCGCTCTGACACGATGCCGGGATGGTGGCCCCGGACCGGCGGTGAACATGGCGGCCGCGATGAAGATCACGGCGACGGCGTCGAACAACAGATACAGGGCTTCCATGAGACAGGTCCTCCCGGGCAGCCGAGAGCCTCGGCTGCCCGGTGCCACGGCATGCGTGACCGCGTGTCAGCCCTGAAGATCACCGAGCCACCGCAAGGCGTTCAGACCCGGCAGGAAGCAGTACTCGCCGCCGCGGGTGACGACGAACCGCGGCAGTGGGGACAGGCGTCGCCGCAGTGGCCGCCGGGGAACCGTGAAGCCGGTGAGGCCGTCGTGGGATCCGGTGACGGGATCCCTGGCGCCGCCCCCGCCGAAGAAGACGCCGTCGTTCATCCACTCGGACTGAACGAATTCGAACTGCCGCCCGAGGTGGGCTCCGATGAACGCGAACATCAGGCCGCGGTCGACCCCGTCGTCCTCCAGGACTCCTTCGGGCAGCGGCGGGCCGTAGACGGCGCCGCGTCTGATCATGCGGTGCAGCCGCACTTCACCCGCCACCGCCGCGTCGCGGGGATTGGCCCGCCGGATGTGGCAGCCGCTGGGCGTGATAAATCCCGCCGGATCGTCCCGCCCGTACAGGAAGGTGTTGCGACGGTGCGAGTCGGCGCCCAGATCGGGGTCGTCGTGCTGGGGGCTGAGTGCCAGCGGTGCCCCGCTGCGCCAGCGCCCCATGATCTTGGCTGCGAGCAGCTCCTCGTCCTCGGAACCGGTGGCGTTGTCTTGCAAGTAGCGCCGGAACGCGGCGACCCGCTGGTGGAGTTTGCGGAAGACCGCGTAGCTGCCGTTACGTCCCAGCACCTCCGGCTGCGGGGTCTGAACGCCTCCGATCTCGTCCTGGTAGCCGAGCACGAACTCGCCCGCCTTCAACGGCACCTCCAACCGGTTCGACCCGGCGATACCGCTGCCCTCCACGGCCGGATGGCTGACGCCGTCGCGGTAGCCGAAATGCTCGGTCTCGGTGGGCAGCGCGTAGCAGTCCTGCCGCCAGATCGCGGTCACCCCGGGAAGCCGGTCGTAGGCGGGGCGGGCCCGGTCGAGGGCCGCCTCCAACCGTGTGGCATCAGGGGCGAGCGCCGCGAACACCACATGGACATCCGATGTGCCCAGTGGCACTTCCCAGTGCTCGGGGCCGCTCTCGCCGACATCGCCCAGCGCCTCGGACCGGGCGGCCATCCCCTGCCGGAACTCCCAGGCGAACGTGTCCAGCGATGCCCGCGGCACACCCAGAGCCTCCAGCCCGTGAAAGGTGACCGCGACACTCACCCACGTCTCCCCCAGGGCACTGACCGAGTCGGCGGCGGGAGTCACCACCGCACTCGCGCGCCGCATCAGCTCCCGTCCATGTGCCCGGTCATCGACACGGAACACCAGGTAGGTCGCCGTGTAGGGGGTCGGGCGGGGACTGAGGACCCCGCTCTGAATGTCGTCGAACTCCAACGCGGCCGACGGGTGCACGCTCACGGCCTCGCCTCCTCGCGTCACTACTTCGTGACGAGGTTCCGCCAGAAATTCCGCAGGCTCTCGTCGCCGCCGAACAACGAACTGAAGATCGTGGAGTCGGCCAGCAGCACATCGGCGGCCCGCTCACCGCTCGGGGGCATCCACAGGAACATGTTGAACTCGGTGTTTCCGACCTCGATGAACGGATGCGGCATGGAGGTGTCGACCGGCTGCCGGGCCAGCACACGTATGACATCCGGCTCGTCGCTCGTCACCGCGTAATGCGGAAGATGCTGGTGGAAGTTGAAGTTCGTCACCCCGTCCAGCCACCCTTTCGAATCCGCATCCCTGATCGCGGAGAACGGGGCTATTCGGTTCGGCGCCTGCACGGCGGGGCGCAGTCCGTAGCGGTTCTCGACGGGTACCCCGAGACCCTGCATCAAGCCCCGGACATAGCCGGCGAACCGCTGCTGGCGGGGAACCAGGGGATCGCCGTGATGGCGGTACTCCACCTCCCGCACCGACAGATCGTCCGATGCCCCGACGTCGTGGTGGGGCCCCAGGACCAGGCTGGCGTCCTCCCGCCCGAGGAAGGCCCGTAGTGCCTCGACCTCCCCGGCCCCGGCCTCTTGTCCTGTGATCGTGTGATCCAGCCCGAACACGAACAAGGTGTCGGTGTCAGCCAGTACCCGCTCGTCGAGCGGTGTACGAAAACCGGCCTGGTCGATGCGCTGGTACACGGGGACAGCGTGTCCGGTGATCTCCTCGACGAACCGCTGGAACGGCACCCAGGCCAGGAAGAACAACTCCAGTGAGCCGGCGATGCCCTGCTGGAACCGCAACGGGTCGGACCACTTCGGGTCCTCGTAGGCAGGCCAGGCGACCCGGCGGACCTCGGTCATGGTGGAGAACCGGTTGTCCAGCTCGGCCGGGTTCCTGCCTGCCTCCGCCGGATAGCTCCACGCGACGTAGATGCTCACCCGTCGCCGACCGGGCGTGTATTCGCGCGGGACGTGGTTCTGGTTGTAGGTGCGTGCGGTCTGGACCTCGCTCATCGCGCCTCCGATCCACAACAGACCTGACCCGGACCGGGCAGTGGGACGAACGGCAGCCGTTTCTCACTGCAGTTGGTCGAGCATCTCCGACAGGGCGCTCTTGATCCGCAGTGCCTTCTTGATCTCGTCAGCCGTGACGTACGGGTACTCCCCGTACTCGATGAAGCTCGGACAGTGGTGTTCGCGCACGAACCGGCCGAATGCCTCGGGGTTGGTCTTCCAGTCCTCGGGGAACCCTTCAAGATTCTCGAAAGCCGTGCTCACCCGCGCCTTACCGAAAAGGGCAACGGCGTCCTCGGTGTACTTGTCGAAATCGGTGTCGAAGATCCCCTGATACATGAAACGGGTGTCGTCGTCGAACAGCACCCAGCGCAGGTAGTGCAACTTCAGCGGCGCCAGGAGGTACGGATCCTCCTTCAGCGCCTCGGCCAGCGTGTTGCCGTACTCCCGCATCGCCTCGGCCCGGCCCGGCTTGACCTTCGCGACGATGGTGAACCCGTAGCACGCCGGTGTCTTCGGGAAAACGGGGCCGTACTTGCCCTGTTCGAGGTCTGCTTCCTTGGGGAGGACGACCGCCTGCGGCTTGATCTCCATCCCTGCTCCTCCCTCCGCCTACCGGCCGGGAACCATCGCTCCTATCGTCCCACCCAGCCACTGGATCCGCCTCGTGAGCAGCACCGTCGTGATCCCGAGCCCCGCGTGCGGGCAGCACTGCCGACAGCGTTCAGCATTCTTCTAGGACGTTCCTACGATCCGTGGATATCGGTGAAACACACCGTAGTCATTCCATGCCTTGACTCCTACCGTGGGGCCGTGCACCCGTCCCCGCCGTTCAACGCCCCCGCCGCCCGCCGACTGCGCGAGGCCCTGGGGATGCTTCCCGGCCATGTCGCCTACGGGCTCGGAGCCCAGTACGGGCTCCGGGTCAGCACCGAGACGGTGGTCGCCTGGGAGCGCGGGCTCGCCTCGCCGGACGAGTACGAACTCATGGCGCTGGCCGGGGTGTTGTGGTGCTCGCCGGGCGAGCTGCTCACCGCCGCGCGCACCCTGCGGGAGCACCGGGTGGCCAGGGAACTGGCCGTCGAGGAGCTGGCGCGGCTGCTGGGGCTGTCCACCTCCGCGTATCTGCGGATGGAGGATTCGGGGCGCTGGCGCGGCAACGAACGCCAGTCCGCGGTGCTCGCCGAGGTGCTGGGGCTGACGCCCGCCGGGTTGGTGACGGTGTCCGGGCGGGACGAGGAGCTGGCGGAGCTGCTGCGGGGCGCGGTGACCACGCGCTGGCAGGCCCATCTGCGGCCGGTGGCCAAGCTGGTGCCGCTGGAGCGCGGGTTCCTCCAGGACGTGCTGGAGCAACTGCACACCGACTACCAGGCGCTGATGGTGTCGACGCTGAGCTGGAGCAGCACGGGTGCGGAGCGGGCCGGCGCCACGGGCGACTCGGGGCGGGTGTTCCTGGCGGAGATCCTGGAACGGTTCTGGCGGGCGGCGGGGGTGAAGGGGCCGGACGGCCACTGAACCGCCCGGCCCCGGCACCCCCGTACGCGCTCAGCCGCCGGCCGTCTCCGGGACCACCGGGTCGAAGGAGAACAGGCTTGCCCGGTCCGCTCCGTCGCAGCTCGCCTGCACCAGCTTGGCGCCGCGCTCCTTGCTGTTCCCCTCGGCACCGACGCACAGGCGGGTGTGGGCGGGACGGATGCGGTACCCCTCGACGGGACGGCCGACGGGCTCGATCAGGAACTCCTCCGCATCGCCACGTTTGCCACACCCCTGGTCCTGCAACCCGGCTCCCGCATCCCGCATCCCGTCCCAGATTCCGGTGCAGCCCAGGTCGAATTCCGGGTGATCGGTCACGATCCGCCAGGCGTCGCCGTCCAGCGGCTTGAGGGAGAAACTCGGGATCGTCTCCTGCTCGCACGGCACCTGGTACAGCCGCCCGCTGTCGCTGCCCCGCTTCTCGGAGAGGCAGAACCCGGAGTGCACGGAACGTATCTGCACCGTCCGCCCGGCCACGGGCCCGCTCACGGGGGTGGCTTCCTTCCCGTCGTCGCGTACGAGGAGGGTGACGGTCACCGCGGCGGCGGCGAGCACGACGAGCCCGGCGGCGGCCGCCAGAACCTTCCTGAACCGGGGGCGCCGGGCAGGGGCCGGTTCGGGGAACGGGACGGTGGGCGGCTCGGACGAGTGCCCGGCGGTGGCTTCCGGTGCTGCCTCGGGCTCCTCCCCCGTCCCGGCCCGCTCCCCGTGCACGGCGAGTTCCTTGCGTACGGCGAGCCACTCCGCCACCTCCGCGGGCCCGCAGCCGCAGGCCCGTACGAAGGCGGCGAGGAGCTCCTCGCGCGGGACCGACGTGCGCCCCAGCATGTTGGCGATCGTGGAGCGCGGCAGCACGTCCCCGACCGCGTCGGCCCGCTGGGCCAGTTCGCGGTACGTCAGACCCGACGCTTCCTTGAGCACCCCCAACAGGGCTACGAACTCGGGCGCGTTGCGCGCCCCACAAGGATCGGGAGCTCTGCCCTCGACGACCATCTGCTGTGCCTCTCCCCTGGATTTCACGCCCGGACAAGGTTGGGACATGTCCCGGACAGGGACAAGCCTTGTTGATCCGGTCCGTCGGCTCAAGAGTTGTTTCCGGCACCGCGGCCCGTCCGGATCCGACCATCCGGAACGGCGTCCGGACGCCGGGGGAACGACGAGCGGCCCTGACCGTCCACGGGGGGACAGTCAGGGCCGCAGGGTCGTTCGAGCCGGGCCGCTGCCGTGCGGCCGGGGCCGGAGCGGGTCAGAAGACCGACTCGGCCTCGTCCATACGGTCCTTGGGCACCGTCTTGAGCTGTGTGATCGCGTCGGCAAGCGGAACCATCTCGATGTCGGTGCCGCGCAGTGCCGTCATCCGGCCGAAGTCGCCCCGGTGCGCCGCCTCGACCGCGTGCCAGCCGAAGCGGGTGGCGAGCACCCGGTCGTACGCGGTCGGCGTGCCGCCCCGCTGCACATGGCCGAGAATGACCGGCCGGGCCTCCTTGCCGAGCCGGGTCTCCAGCTCGATGGCCAGCCGGTTGCCGATGCCCTGGAAGCGCTCGTGGCCGTACTGGTCGATCTCGCCCTTGGCGTACGGCATGGAGCCCTCCGCCGGGTGCGCGCCCTCGGCCACGCAGATGACCGCGAACTTCTTGCCGCGCGCGAAGCGTTCCTCGACCATCTTCACCAGGTCCTCGACCTGGAAGCGGCGCTCGGGGAGGCAGATGCCGTGCGCGCCGCCCGCCATTCCGGACTCCAGCGCGATCCAGCCCGCGTGCCGGCCCATCACCTCGACGACCATGACCCGCTGGTGCGATTCGGCGGTGGTCTTGAGACGGTCTATGGCGTCGGTGGCGACGCCCACCGCCGTGTCGAAGCCGAAGGTCCGGTCCGTGGCGGAGATGTCGTTGTCGATGGTCTTGGGGACGCCGACGACGGGCATGCCCGCGTCCGACAGCATCCGGGCGGCGGTGAGGGTGCCCTCGCCGCCGATCGGAATGAGGGCGTCCATGCCGTAGCGGCGGCTCAGCTCGGCGCAGTTCTCGGCGGCCTCGCGCAGCCGGTCGCGCTCCAGCCGGGCCGAGCCGAGGATGGTGCCGCCGCGGGCGAGGATGCCGCTGACCGCGTTGAGGTCGAGGGGGCGGAAGTGTCCGTCGAGGAGGCCCTTGAACCCGTCCTCGAAGCCGATGACTTCATCGCCGTGGCCCACCACGGCGCGGTGCACGACCGACCGGATCACTGCGTTCAGACCTGGGCAGTCGCCGCCTGCGGTGAGAATTCCGATGCGCATCGTGCCTTGTCTCCTGCTCGCTAGTGCCGTGCATTCGGGGGACGTCCACTGAGTCCCCCGTACCGTGAGCCACGACGATTGTCCCACGCCTGGTCTGGACCTCGCGTTCGCCGTCCTCCGGGACGGCTCCGCGGCCCCCGCGCGGGGCGCTTCGCCCGGCGGGCGACGCCTCGGTTCCCGCAGGTATCGTCAACATGGCAATACCATCCCAAACCGCAATTGGACGGGGGAACACGCGTGACGCGCAGCGTGTACGTGACCGGGATCGACCGGGGAGACGGCCGGCAGGTCGTCGATCTGGGAGTCATGGAGCTCCTGACGCGTCAGGTGGACCGGGTCGGGGTGTTCCGGCCGCTCGTCCACGACGGACCCGATCGCCTGTTCGAGCTGCTGCGGGCCCGCTACCGGCTCTCCCAGGACCCCGCATCGGCCTACGGTCTCGACTACCACGAGGCGTCCGCGCTCCAGGCGGAACAGGGCACGGACGAGCTGGTCTCCCGGCTGGTCGACCGGTTCCACCAGGTGGCCCAGAAGTACGAGGTGGTGCTGGGGCTCGGCACCGACTTCGCCGCCACCCAGCTCCCCGACGAGCTGGCCCTCAACGCCCGCCTGGCCAACGAGTTCGGCGCCTCGGTGATCGCGGTGGTCGGCGGGAAGGGGCAGACCGCGGAGTCGGTGCGGGCCGAGACCCGCAACGCCTACCGCGCGTACGCCGGACTGGGCTGCGACGTGGTCGCGATGATCGTGAACCGGGTGGCGGCCGAGGACCGCGACGCCATCGCGGAGCGGCTGACGGCCACGCTGCCCGTCCCCTGTTCGGTCCTGCCCGACGACGCGGCGCTCTCCGCGCCGACCGTCGCCCAGATCACCGCGGCGCTCGGCGGCACGGTCCTGCTCGGCGACGACTCCGGGCTGGCGAGGGACGCGCTGGACTTCGTCTTCGGCGGCGCGATGCTGCCGAACATGCTGAACGCGCTGACGCCGGGCTGTCTGGTGGTCACGCCCGGGGACCGGGCGGACCTGGTGGTCGGCTCGCTGGCCGCGCACAGCGCCGGGACGCCGCCCATCGCGGGGGTGCTGCTGACCCTGGACGAGCGCCCCGGCGAGGAGATACTCAGGCTGGCCGCGCGACTCGCACCGGGCACCCCGGTCGTGTCGGTGGCCGGCGGATCCTTCCCCACCGCGGCCCGGCTCTTCGCCCTGGAGGGCAAGCTGAACGCCGCGACGCCCCGCAAGGCGGAGACCGCGCTGGGCCTCTTCGAGCGCCATGTGGACACCGGCGCCCTGCTGGAGCGGATCTCGGTGGCCCGCAGCGGCCGCGTCACCCCGATGATGTTCGAGCACGAGCTGCTGGAGCAGGCGCGCGCCGACCGGCGCAGGGTCGTACTGCCGGAGGGCACCGAGGAGCGGGTGCTGCGCGCCGCCGACGTACTGATGCGCCGCGGCGTCTGCGACCTCACCCTGCTCGGCGACCCCGACGTCATCCGCAAGAAGGCCGCCGACCTCGGCATCGACCTCGCCGACACACAGCTCATCGACCCGCAGACCGCCGAGCTGCGCCAGACCTTCGCCGAGCGGTACGCCCAGCTGCGGGCCCACCGCGGCGTCACGGTGGAGCTGGCGTACGACGTCGTCGCGGACGTCAACTACTTCGGCACCCTGATGGTCCAGGAGGGGCTCGCGGACGGCATGGTCTCCGGGGCGGTGCACTCCACCGCGGCGACCATCCGCCCTGCCTTCGAGATCATCAAGACAAAGCCGGACGCCTCGATCGTCTCCTCCGTCTTCTTCATGTGCCTCGCCGACAAGGTGCTGGTGTACGGCGACTGCGCGGTCAATCCGGACCCGGACGCGGAGCAGCTCGCCGACATCGCGGTGCAGTCGGCGGCCACCGCCGCACGGTTCGGCGTGGACCCGCGGATCGCGATGCTGTCGTACTCGACGGGGACCTCGGGGTCGGGTGCCGATGTCGACAAGGTGCGCGCGGCGACGGACCGGGTCCGCGCGAGCAGGCCGGACCTGAGGATCGAGGGCCCGATCCAGTACGACGCCGCGGTGGAGCCGAGCGTCGCCGCGACGAAGCTGCCCGGCTCCGAGGTGGCGGGCCAGGCGACGGTGCTGATCTTCCCGGACCTGAACACCGGCAACAACACCTACAAGGCCGTGCAGCGCTCGGCGGGCGCGGTGGCCGTCGGACCGGTGCTCCAGGGGCTGCGCAAGCCCGTCAACGACCTGTCCCGGGGCGCGCTCGTCCAGGACATCGTCAATACCGTGGCCATCACGGCGATCCAGGCTCAGGGCAAGGAGTGAACGGCATGACCACCCCGACCACAGCGGCTTCCACCACGGCGGGCGCGTACCGCGTGCTGGTCCTCAACTCCGGCTCCTCGTCGGTGAAGTACCAACTGCTGGACATGAGCGACCGCACCCGGCTCGCGGTGGGGCTGGTCGAGCGGATCGGCGAGGAGACCTCCCGGCTGGTGCACACCCCGCTGACCGGCGGCGCCGAGCGCCGTGAGCGCACCGGCCCGATCGCCGACCACGAGGCGGCGCTGAAGGCGGCGGCGGAGGAACTGGCGGCCGACGGGCTCGGCCTGGACTCCCCGCAGCTGGCGGCGATCGGCCACCGGGTGGTGCACGGCGGGCTGCGGTTCACCGAGCCCGTGGTGATCGACGACGAGGTGCTGGCGGAGATCGAGCGCCTGGTCCCGGTGGCCCCGCTGCACAATCCGGCGAACATCACCGGAATCCGTACCGCCATGGCCCTGCGGCCGGACCTTCCGCAGGTGGCGGTCTTCGACACGGCCTTCCACACGACGATGCCGGAGTACGCGGCGCGGTACGCGATCGACACGGAGACCGCCGACGCGCACCGCATCCGGCGCTACGGATTCCACGGCACCTCGCACGCGTACGTCTCCCGCAGAACAGCCGAGCTGCTGGGACGCACCCCCGAGGAGGTCAATGTCATCGTGCTGCACCTGGGCAACGGCGCCTCGGCGTCGGCGGTGGCCGGTGGCCGGTGCGTGGAGACCTCGATGGGGCTGACGCCTCTGGAGGGGCTGGTGATGGGCACCCGCTCCGGGGACATCGATCCGGCCGTCACCTTCCATCTGATGCGCGTCGCGGGGATGTCGGCGGACGAGGTCGACGCACTGCTCAACAAGAAGAGCGGCCTGGTCGGCCTCTGCGGCGACAATGACATGCGGGAGATCCGGCGCCGGATCGACGAGGGCGACGAGCGTGCGGCGCTGGCCTTCGACATCTACGTGCACCGGCTGAAGAAGTACATCGGCGCCTATTCGGCGGTCCTCGGCCGGGTGGATGCCGTGGCGTTCACGGCGGGGGTCGGGGAGAACTCGGCACCGGTGCGGGAGGCTGCCGTCGCCGGTCTCGAAGAGCTGGGCCTGGCGGTGGACGCGGATCTGAACGCCGTTCGGTCCGACGAGCCCCGGCTGATCTCGCCGGACTACGCACGGGTCGCGGTCGCCGTGGTGCCGACGGACGAGGAACTGGAGATTGCCGTACAGACCTTCGCGCTCGTCGGACAGGCCCACGGCATGGCCGGCGGGGCCGCCCGGGACGCAGTCGGACAGCCCACAACTGAGCGCCGCCGCGCCCCTTTGTACCTTCCACCAGACGGAATATTCCGTAGCGAAACAAACCGATAGGATCCGCCTCATGCGCCGTTCCAAAATCGTCTGCACACTCGGTCCCGCCGTCGACTCGCACGAGCAGCTCGTCGCTCTGATCGAGGCCGGCATGAGCGTGGCCCGCTTCAACTTCAGTCACGGCAGCCACGAGGAGCACCAGGGTCGTTACGACCGGGTCCGCAGGGCCGCCGCCGAGACCGGGCGGGCGATCGGTGTGCTCGCCGACCTCCAGGGCCCGAAGATCCGCCTGGCGAAGTTCGCCGAGGGTCCTGTGGAGCTGGTTCGCGGGGACGAGTTCACCATCACCGCCGAGGACGTCCCCGGCGACAAGTCGATCTGCGGCACGACCTACAAGGGCCTGCCGGGCGACGTCGCCAAGGGCGACCCGATCCTGATCAACGACGGCAACGTCGAGCTGAAGGTCGTCGCGGTCGAGGGCCCCCGGGTGAAGACCATCGTCATCGAGGGCGGTGTCATCTCCGACCACAAGGGCATCAACCTGCCCGGTGCGGCGGTCAACGTCCCGGCCCTGTCCGAGAAGGACGTCGACGACCTGCGGTTCGCCCTGCGGATGGGCTGCGACCTGGTGGCGCTGTCCTTCGTGCGGGACGCCGACGACGTCAAGGACGTCCACCGGGTGATGGACGAGGAGGGCCGCCGGGTCCCCGTCATCGCCAAGGTCGAGAAGCCGCAGGCCGTCGAGCACATGGAGGGCGTCGTCATGGCGTTCGACGGTGTGATGGTCGCCCGCGGTGACCTGGCCGTCGAGTATCCCCTGGAGAAGGTCCCGATGGTGCAGAAGCGCCTGGTGGAGCTCTGCCGTCGGAACGCCAAGCCGGTGATCGTCGCGACCCAGATGATGGAGTCGATGATCACCAACTCGCGGCCGACCCGCGCCGAGGCGTCCGACGTCGCCAACGCGATCCTGGACGGCGCGGACGCGGTCATGCTGTCGGCCGAGTCCAGCGTGGGCGCGTACCCGATCGAGACGGTCAAGACAATGTCGAAGATCGTCGTGGCCGCCGAGGAGGAGCTGCTCTCCAAGGGCCTGCAGCCGCTGGTCCCGGGCAAGAAGCCCCGCACCCAGGGTGGTTCGGTGGCCCGTGCGGCCTGCGAGATCGCGGACTTCCTGAACGGCCGGGCGCTGGTCGCCTTCACCAAGTCCGGTGACACGGCCCGCCGGCTCTCCCGCTACCGCGCGACGCAGCCGATCCTGGCCTTCACCACGGACGAGTCCACCCGCAACCAGCTCGCGCTGAGCTGGGGCGTCGAGGCCCACGTCGTGCCGCACGTGGACAACACGGACGCGATGGTCGACCTGGTAGACGGCGAGCTGCTGAAGCTGGGCCGCTACAACGAGGGCGACACCATGGTCATCACGGCCGGTTCGCCCCCCGGCATCCCGGGCACGACGAACATGGTGCGGGTGCACCACGTCGGCGGCACCAGCCGCGACTGACGTACCCGTCATGCCTGGACGAACGACCGTGGGCCGCACTCCTGACGAGTGCGGCCCACGGCCCTTCGCGACTCCCGGACGGAACGGTGCCGGCTAGCTGTTGGCGCCGGTGAAGTAGTTGTGCAGCCCGGGAATCCTGAGCGAGCCGCCGAACTGGCCGGCCTGGGTCACCTTGACCTTGGTGAAGAAGGCGAAGGGCACGTTCAGCGGAGGCGGTGTCTGAGGGCTGAACGTCACCGGGATGAGGCCGAAGAGGTTGCCCTTCAGCTCCTCCGTGTACATCGTCACCGTGCCGTGGCGGATGGTGGACTTGGAGCCCTTCCGCGCCTCGACATGAGCCGTCGTACCGGCCGGACCGACGGTCTTCTGGTGAAGGTTGTCGATGTCGATGGAGCTGGCGGTGAACTTCAGCACCTTCTTGACCTTGCCGCCGTACGTCTTCACCTCGACGATGCCCTTGTAGTCGAGCCCGCTGAGGGTGAGCATCGAGCTCTCCAGGATCCACGGGTCGTCCGGGAGCAGCGGGACGCCGGTCTCCAGATCGGCCGCGGCCAGCGCCTCGGGGTCGGCGGTGGGACACGGGAAGCGCTCCTTGGCGCCGTCCGGGATGTCCTCGTCCTTCTTGGCGTCGAGCCCCTTGACGTCCTCGTCGAGCTCCTCGACCGACTTGCCTGCCTTGTCGGCGGCCTCGCGGATGGCGGCGGCGGTCTTGTCGGCCGTCTCCTTCGCGGCGTCGGTGGCCTTCTCGACGGGCTTCTCCGCAGGCGTGTCCGCGGTGTCGGTCGCCGAGGGCTTCGGGGACGCGGTGCTCGCGCTCGGGGACGGGCTCGCCGTCTCCTTGTCCGGTCCGTCGAAGAGGTCCCTGAGCGCGTCGCCGACGCCCAGCGGGTCGAGCGGGTTCGTCGACTTCGTGGGGGTGGGCGAGGCGCTCGGCGTGGCGGCCGGTGCGTCGGCCTGGGCTCCGGCTTCGGCGGCCTTCGCCTTCGGCTGGGCCTCGTCGGTCGCGGACGGGGTCGTGGAGGGCTTCGGGGTCGCCGAACCGCCCTGGTCACCGGAGTCGGTGGCGGAGGGGGACGGGGTCGGCGACTTCGACGCGGACGGCGAGGGCTCCTCGCTCGGCTCGTCGGAGCGGGTCACGCAGGGACCCGGCGCGAACGGGATGTCGGAGCTGTCGTCGGCCAGCGCGAGCTTGGGGGTGAGCCCCATGCCCACGAAGACGGCCGTCGGCATCGCGGCGAGCGCGAACGCCTTGCCCGCGGGTATGTGCAGCTTCGTCAGCAAGGACTTCCTGGGGGCCGCGTGGCGCGGTCCGCCTCTCGTACCGGACTCCTCCCCGGTCGAGTTCAGCTGCCTCTCGTCACCCCGCACGGTACCTCCCGCCGTCGACCTCAACTGTCGTGTCGTACTGCTCCGGCTGCTGGGGCACCGCTGCCGTGCTGTGGAACTCGGGTCCGGACTCCTGCGTGCCGGGGACGGACTTCTCCACCGCCGTGCCGGCCGGCCCGGCGTCCGGCGTCGGCTCACCCGGGGCCCAGGAGATGGAGAGCGCCCCACCCAGCAGGGCGAACAGGAAGCCCACCAGGAAGCCGCCGATGTTGGCGACCGGTATCGAGATCAGCGCCAGCAGGATCGCGGCGACCCCGGCGAACACCCTCACGATGTGGTGGAACCACATGGTGAGACCCAGAGTGATGAGCAGGATCCCGATGATCAGGGAACCGGCACCGGCAGTGGTGGACATCGCCAGTGTGACGTTGCCGAGGTGCATGTTGGCGTACGGAAAATACGCGATGGGTAGACCACCCACGATGGTGAACAGGCCCGCCCAGAACGGCCGGTTACCCCGCCAGGTGCGGAATCTCCGCCAGAAGACGCGGAGGTAGTGCTCGTTCTGCCCTGTGGACTCGGGGCTCATGGAAAACAGCTCCCTGGAACCGGTACTGCTGTGAGAAGAGAATGGGTGGGCGGCCGGAGTCCCCCAGGGAGCGCTCCGGCCACCCGGCGGGTGCTTAGTAGCACTCCTTGGTGCCACTGTGCAGCCGCAGGCTCAGGTTGCTGAGCTTGAAGGTGCCGGCGGTGGTCGCCCATGCCGTCTGCTTCACGTCGGTCAGCGTCACCGTCTTGGCGCGCTGCGCGAAGCCGTTCGGGTTGACGGCCTTCTCGGTACCGGCCTGGATGCCGGGCTTGCCCATGTCACCGGCGGCGACGCCGATGTCGATGTTCTCGAAGTACGCGTCGGCGTCGAGCTCGGCGACATCGAGGTACAGGTTGGTCGCCTCGACCGGCTTCTTCGGGTCGGTGCCCGCCTTCAGCTGCAGCGTGACCGTGCCCAGACCGAACGGCAGGTTCGGCGTGACCACCGACTGGCACATGTTGGTGATCGTGGCATCGCTGAAGCCGGACACGGCAACGGCGTGAGCCCCGTTCTTGCCCTCGGGGTTCATACCGGTGGCGACGGAGCCGTACTGCACGAAGTCATGGCCGACGAGCTTGTCGGTGCGTACCTTGAAGCTCTGGCCGGACACGCTGAAGGACGCCGCGAGGGCACCCTGCGCGAGACCGACACCCACCGCCGCGGTCGCGACGACGCTCGGCACCATGACCAGAGCGAAACGCTTCCATCTGGTGCCGCCACGAACCTGGGAACTCATAATTTTCCTCCTTCTCGGACGTACATCTCCGGTCCGGGCCTGGGCCCGTCCTGGGATGGGAGAAGTGCTACGTCCTCGGCAAGGAGAGCGCCTGCGGACGGAGGCATGAACCGCGTCCGAATCACCGGCGATCACCCCCGAGCGACAACCACTGGCCACGCATGCGCGCGACCCGTATCGGACAGGCCCTGCCGGACGACAGGAACCCCCCTGTCCGGAGCCCGCGTCACTGCCGCCGGCCCACTCGGTGGGGACCCAACAGGGCCGCCGCACCGACTGGCAGCCGGGCTGGCGTTATTGGACCGAGCGTCGCCGATCGTGGTGCATTCCCGCCCGTGACACAAGGGGGTTCGTTACTCGCTAGTAACGGCCCGATAACCGATGCGCGACCGGCCGGTACCGCCCGGCCACACAGGGTAGCTTCGCGGCGATGGACGAAAGGGAGGATCGCTGCGCCAATACGGACAGACCCCAGTGCTTGATTTACTGCGAGTAACAGGCCCCTGCTTTATCAAGATTTGGTAAAGCAGGGCCGTCTCTTATCGCCCGATCGCGAAAACGGCTGCGGTCCCCGACGGGGCACCGCAGCCGCTTGTCACATCAGAACAAGACCCGCGCCAGCGCCGTACGCGCGGCGCCGACCCGCGGATCGTCGGGGCCGATCACCTCGAACAGCTCCAGCAGCCGCAGCCGCGCGGTGTCCCGGTCGTCGCCGAAGTTGCGCCGCACCGTCTCGACGAGCCGGCCGAAGGCATCCTCGACATGACCGCCGACCAGATCCAGATCGGCGGCGGCGAGCTGCGCCGCGACATCGGCCGGCTTCGCGGCGGCTTCCTCGCGGACCCGCTGGGCGTCCATGTCCTTGACCCGGGAGAGGAGTTCGGCCTGGGCGAGGCCGAGCTTGGCCTCGGTGTTGGCCGGGTCGTCGGACAGGACGTTCTTGTACGCCTGGACGGCACCGGCGAAGTCGTCGGCGTCCAGGGCCTGTACGGCCGCTTCGAGCAGGGCGTCGTACGGCCCCGCGGGCGCCTCGGCCGGAGCCTGGTCGGCGGCCCCGTCGGCGGCGTCCTGGTCGACCACGATCCCGGTGAGTCCGAACCGCTCCTCGCCGACCTGGATCAGCTGGTCCAGCGTCTGCCGGATCTGGGCCTCGGGGGCCGCACCCTGGAAGAGCGGGAGGGCCTGCCCGGCGACGACGGCGAAGACCGCCGGGATGCCCTGGATACCGAACTGCTGCATCAGCATCTGGTTGGCGTCGACATCGACCTTGGCCAGCACGAAGCGGCCGTTGTACTCACGGGCCAGGCGCTCCAGGAGCGGGCCCAACTGCTTGCACGGCTCGCACCACTCGGCCCAGAAGTCGATGACGACCGGGACCTCGGCGGAACGCTGCAGGACATCGTTCTCGAAGCCCGCCTCATCGACATCGATCACCAGGGCGGACGGCGGCACCGCGCCGCCACCGCCCTGCCGGGAGGCCTCCGCACGGGCCTGCTCCGCCTTCACCTTGGCCTCGCCGGCCGCCTTCACCGCGGCGAGGTCGACGACGCCGCTCATGGACATGTTCCTAGGCTGCATACGTACATCCTCCCCCCTTGGTGCGCCGATCCGGAAAGCGATACGGGAACCGCACCCGTCCGCAGCCCCGGCCGGTGTGCGGGGCGTACGGGCGGACACGGTTCGAGGCCGTGATTTCGAGACACGGCCGAGGGCCCCTGAAAGACCCGGTTCGGCGCCGGGTCCCCACCCGGCGCCTGTGGCTGTCATTCGGTTGCGGCGTCACGACGGCATGATCGTCGTCCTTACGCTACGACCCGTAGCGTAACTGCCGACCACCCCTCGCGCACAGGTGCTATCGGTGATCTGTCTCACGGCGACCGGGACCGGCCGGTTCTACTTACTGACCGGTATGGTCACGGCATGCTGAGCCGAAGCCACCCCAAACCCCTTCGAACGGGACGTCCGCGCAGTGCCGCCGCCGATGAAGCGATCCTGGAGGCGACCAGGGCCTCGCTGGTCGACCTCGGCTGGTCGAAACTGACCATGAGCGATGTGGCGACGCGGGCCGGGGTGGCCAAGACGACCCTGTACCGGCGGTGGGCGGGCAAGAACGAGCTGGTCGTGGACGCCGTCGCGGTCCTCTTCGACGAGCTGGAACTGCCCGATCTGGGCAGCCTGTCGGCCGATGTTCAGGCGGTGGTACTGCAGTTCGCCGCGCTGCTGGAGCGGCCGGAGACCCAGACCGCGCTGATGGCGGTGGTCGCGGAGTCGACGCGCGACGAGGCGCTGCGGACCCGGATCCGCGACTCGATCGTGGACCGGCAGAAGCGGCTGGTACTCCAGGGCCGCCGACGGGCGCAGGAGCGCGGGGAGTTGCCCGTCGAGCAGGACGAGGACGCGGCGGCGGCGACCGCGGATCTGATCTTCGATGTGATAGCCGGCGCGGTCGTGCACCGGGCCCTGGTGAGCGCCGAGCCCGTCGACGCGGACTGGGCCCGGCGCTTCACCGTGCTGCTGCTCGCGGGGCTGAAGGCCGCGGCCTCCGCGTAGCTCCTGGCTCAGAACCCGGGCGGCTCCGTGTAGCTGCCCCACTCGTCGCGCAGGACGCCGCAGATCTCGCCGAGCGTCGCCTCGGCCCGTACCGCGTCCAGCATCGGCGCGATCATGTTGGAGCCGTCGCGGGCGGCGGCCAGCATCGCGTCCAGCGCCGACTTGACCCGGGCGTCGTCGCGGGCGTCCTTGCGGCCGCCGAGCATCCGGACCTGCTCGCGCTCGACCTCGTGGCTGACCCGCAGGATCTCCAGGTCGCCGGTGACCGAGCCGTGGTGGACGTTGACGCCGACGACCCGCTTGTCGCCCTTCTCCAGCGACTGCTGGTAGCGGAAGGCGGACTCGGCGATCTCGCCGGTGAACCAGCCGTCCTCGATGCCGCGCAGGATGCCGGAGGTGATCGGCCCGATGGGGTGCTGCCCGTCCGGGTGGGCCCGGGTGCCGCGCTCCTTGATCTGCTCGAAGATCTTCTCGGCGTCGGCCTCGATCCGGTCGGTGAGCTGCTCGACGTACCAGGAACCGCCCAGCGGGTCGGCCACGTTGGCGACGCCGGTCTCCTCCATCAGCACCTGCTGGGTGCGCAGGGCGATCTCGGCGGCCTGCTCGGAGGGGAGCGCGAGGGTCTCGTCAAGGGCGTTGGTGTGCAGCGAGTTGGTGCCGCCGAGCACCGCCGAGAGCGCCTCCACGGCCGTCCGTACGACGTTGTTGTACGGCTGCTGGGCGGTGAGCGAGACACCGGCGGTCTGGGTGTGGAAGCGGAGCCACTGCGCCTTGTCGGTCTTCGCCCCGTACGTCTCCTTCATCCAGCGGGCCCAGATCCGGCGGGCCGCGCGGAACTTGGCGATCTCCTCGAAGAAGTCGAGGTGCGCGTCGAAGAAGAAGGAGAGGCCGGGCGCGAAGGTGTCGACGTCCAGGCCGCGGGAGAGGCCGAGCTCCACGTAGCCGAAGCCGTCGGCGAGGGTGTACGCGAGCTCCTGCGCGGCCGTCGCCCCGGCCTCGCGGATGTGGTAGCCGGAGACGGAGAGCGGCTTATAGGCAGGGATGTCGCGGGCGCAGTGCTCCATCAGGTCGCCGATGAGGCGCAGATGGGGCTCGGGCTGGAAGAGCCACTCCTTCTGCGCGATGTACTCCTTGAAGATGTCGGTCTGGAGCGTGCCGTTGAGCACGCCCGGATCGACCCCCTGGCGCTCGGCGGCGACCAGGTACATGCAGAAGACCGGGACGGCGGGGCCACTGATCGTCATGGACGTCGTGACGTCGCCGAGCGGGATGTCCTTGAAGAGGACCTCCATGTCGGCGGCGGAGTCGATGGCCACACCGCAGTGCCCGACCTCGCCGAGCGAGCGGGGGTCGTCGGAGTCGCGGCCCATCAGCGTCGGCATGTCGAAGGCGACGCTGAGCCCGCCGCCGCCCGCGGCCAGGATCATCTTGTAGCGCTCGTTGGTCTGCTCGGCGTTGCCGAAGCCGGCGAACTGGCGGATGGTCCAGGTCCGGCCGCGGTAGCCGGTCGGGTAGAGCCCCCGGGTGAAGGGGTACTCACCGGGCCAGCCGATCCGCTCGAACCCCTGGTACGTGTCCCCGGTGCGGGGGCCGTACACGGGCTCCACCGGATCCCCGGAGAGTGTGGTGAAGTCCGCGTCACGCTTGCGGGCCTTGTCGTAACGGGCCTGCCAGCGGCGGCGGCCTTCCTCGATCGCGTCAGCGTCCATACCATCGAATTTACTAGGACGTCCTAGTAAATGTCGATGGCAAACCGCCCGGTGCTTCGCACGGGGCGGTTCGGGCGGCGCGGACCGGGGTGGTCCCGCCGGGTCAGGCCTTGGCGGTCGCGGGGGCGCCGTCGACGATCAGCGGCTCGACCTCGCGGACGACCTTGCGCTCGACGAAGAACGCGGCCGTCGGGATGGTGCCGGAGATCAGCACCCAGAGGAGCTTGCCCATCGGCCACTTCGCCTTGGAACCGAGGTCGAAGGCGAAGATCAGGTAGATGATGTAGAGCACACCGTGGATCTGGGAGACGACGAGCGTCAGGCCCTCGCCCGTCTCGAATCCGTACTTGAAGACCATGCAGGTGCAGAGCACCAGCAACATGACGGCGGTGACGTAGGCCATCACCCGGTACCGGGTCAGCACACTGCGTTTCATGGCACCGAGACTAACCGGACGACCGGGGCGATCTTGCAGCGGGCCGGGCTCTCGAAACGCCGTTCTACGCCCCGTGTTTCCTTCGCTACGCCTCTTCGAAGTCGTGGGCGGCGACCCGCAGCGGGCGCAGCATCGCGAAGATCTCCGCGCACTCCTCGGCGTCGTACGCCCCGAGCCCGAACTCCATGTCGACCAGGTCCTTGGTCGCCGCCTCGACGACCTCGCGGCCCTTGTCGGTGATGGAGGCGAGGGTGCCGCGGCCGTCGTTGGGGTTGGGGCGCTTGGCGACCAGGCCGGAGCGCACCAGCCGGTCCACGGTGTTGGTGACGGAGGTGGGGTGGACCATGAGCCGCTCGCCGATCTTGGACATCGGCAGCTCGCCGGCCTTGGAGAAGGTGAGCAGCACCAGCGCCTCGTAGCGGGCGAAGGTCAGTCCGTAAGGCTTGACCACCGCGTCGACCTCGGCGAGGAGGATCTGCTGGGCGCGCATGATCGAGGTGATCGCCCCCATCGAGGGCACGGGGCCCCAGCGCTGCTGCCAGAGTTCGTCGGCGCGGGCGATGGGATCGAAGGGGAGACTGAGCGGCTTCGGCACGGCACCGACCTTACCCACTGGTCATATGCTGGTCAGCCCCGTCTCGAACTTCGGTCCGAATACGGTGGGCGGGGGCGGTTCTCCTGACCTCCAGGACGAGCGCCAGCAGACAGAGGGCGCCGAGCGCACCGGCTCCGGCGACCACCTGGTGCACAGGGAGGAACTCGGCGGCGAGCCCGGCAAGGGCCATACCGACCCCCTGGAGCGTCATCAGTCCGGCGGTGAGCAGGGTCATGGCCCTGCCGCGCAGCGCCTCCGGGACGGCTTCGACGAACCACTGGTCGAGGCCGATGACGTACGCCCCGCCCGCCCCGGCGAGCACCAGCGCGAGCGCGGTCGCGACCATGCCTGGGCGCAGTCCGTACACCACCAGGGGCAGCGGTCCCGCGACGGCGGCCGGCAGCACGACCAGGGCGCGCAGCCGGGAGCCGAGCGCCGTGCCGACGTAGAGTTCGGCGACGATCTGGCCGATGGGCATCGCACACATCAGCAGTCCCAGCACGACGGGGCCGGCCCCGATCTCGTCCGCGTACGGGGCGGCCAGCGCCTCCGGTGCGACGACGAACAGCGGGGGCACCCAGAAGAGCAGCATCAGCGCGCGGATCCTGCGGTTCCGGAGCAGGTCGCGGGCTCCGGCGAGCGATTCCTTGAGCAGGGCGTCACGACGGTCCCCGTCGGACCTGGCGGGCCGGTCCCGGGTGCCGAAGCGGAGCAGCGCAGCCGAGCAGAGGAAGGTCACCGCGGTGACCGTGATCGCCCCCCGGGGCGAGAACACGGCGAGCAGCACCCCACCCGCCCCGAAGCCGGCGAGCAGCGCGCTCTGCGAGACGATCCGCAGCAGCGAGCGGCCGAGGATGTAGCGCTCGCCCTCGCCCAGGATGTCCGTGAGCGCGGCCATCCGCGTCCCGGTGAAGACCGGCGAGACGGCGGCGATCAGGCAGCGCAGCGCGAGCAGTCCCCCGACCGGGGTGCCCGGCAGCACCATCACGGTGACGCAGCCGGCACAGATCAGATCGCAGGTGACGAGGACCCGGCGGGCGGGGTAGCGGTCGGCGACCCCGGCGAAGAGGGTGCCTCCCACCAGGTACGGGAGAAGGCCGAGCGCGAAGGTGAGCGCGCTGAGCAGGGGCGAGCCGGTGAGCCCGTACACCAGGACGGTGAGAGCGAGCTCGCTGACGACGACGCCGAGGAGGGAGAGCAGATGCGCGGCGAAGACCGCCCGGAACTCCCGGACGGCGAAGACGGCGCGGTAGCCGCCGGAGGTACCGGCGTCGGCCGCGTCGGGGGCGGCCGCCCCGGGTGCGGGAGAGACGGCTGGGTTTTCGGTGTCTGACGGCATGGTCGCAGCCTGGGGGCCTGCGGCGGCTCTCCGTAGACTTTCGGCCCACACCGAAAGTTACGAGGGGGTCCGGGCATGTCGTTCCAGCTGCACCTCGACGGGGGCGATCTGCTGCGCTGCCGGTTCGCGCTGTCACCGCTCGGCGAGACCCAGGCGGCCGTGCGCGTCCTGGCCCAGCCCGAGCGGCACGGGTACCACCTGCCGTGGCTCCGGCTGATCCGCGACGCGGCCGACGGCCTCGAACTCGGGCCACTGTGGCAGCTGATGGCACGGCGCGGGCACAACCCCGACTTCTTCAGCCCGCCGCCGCCCGGTCCGGTCACCACCTTCGAGGAGGAGATCGCCGGGGTGCGGTCCGTCGATCCGGAGGTCGCCCGCCGGGACATCGCACTGTCACTGGCCAACCGGCCCGAACTGCTGCGCTCCCCCACCGGACAGGCGATGCTCGCCGATCCGGTGGGGACCGCCCGGTATCTGGCCGGCCTGCTGGAGCAGGCCTGGCGGGTGCTGATCGAGCCGCACTGGCCACGGCTGCGCGCGCTGCTGGAGGCGGACATCGCCTACCACTCGCGGCGGCTCGCCGCGGTCGGCTTCGAGCGGCTGCTGGGTGAGCTGAGCCCCCAGCTGAGCTGGTCGGAATCGACGCTCACCATCATCGGGACACGCGGCAGACACACCCGGGTACTGGGCGGGCAGGGGCTGGTCCTGATCCCCAGCGTCTTCTGCTGGCCGGACGCGGTCAGCGGCTTCGAACCGCCGTGGCAGCCCGCGATCGTCTACCCGGCGCGCGGCATCGGCGGGCTGTGGACGGAACCCGCCGACCGCACCCCGCAGGCGCTCGCCCGGCTGCTGGGGCGCGGCCGGGCCGATGTCCTGTGCGCGCTCGACGAACCAGCCGGCCCGAGCGCGCTCGCGCACCGTCTGGGCCTCGCGGTGTCCTCCGTGTCGGAGCATCTGTCGGTGCTGCGTGCGGCGGGGTTGCTGACGTCGCGCCGGTACGGGCATCAGGTGCTGTACGAGCGGACTCCGCTCGGGATCGCCCTGGCCGTGCCGGAGCGCGGCCGGGCGGAATGAGGCGAGCCCCCGGGCCGGGGGCCGGGGGCTCGTCACGGGGGCGTCGCGGGCGGGGCGTCAGTCCGCGAGGTAGCGCTCGACCGTCTCGACCTTGGAGGTCAGGCCGTCGGTGACGCCGGGGCGGATGTCGGCCTTCAGTACGAGGGAGACGCGTCCGGCGCGGGCCTCGACGGCGGCGACGGCCCGCTTGACGACGTCCATGACTTCGTCCCATTCACCTTCCACGGAGGTGAACATGGCGTCCGTACGGTTGGGCAAACCGGACTCGCGGACGACCCGGACGGCGTCGGCGACGTACTCGCCGACGTCCTCACCGACACCCAGGGGGCTGACCGAGAACGCGACGATCATGCGCTGACCACGCCTTCGCGGCGTGCGCGGGCGGCGATGACGCCGTCGGCCTCGTAGCGCTTGAGCAGCTTGTCGCCGTACAGCCCGCCGAACGGCAGCAGCGCGAGCAGGAAGAAGAGCGCGACGCGCTTCAGCGGCCACTTGGTCTTGGCCCACACATCGAGCAGCAGGACGGCGTAGATCACGAAGAGCACGCCGTGCAGGATGCCCAGCGGCATCATCAGGAAGTCGATGTCGGAGACCCGGCTGAGGACCGAGCCGAAGATGATCAGAGCGGGGAAGGAGAGCGCCTCGGGAATCGAGATGAGGCGCAGCCGGTGCAGGGCGGTAGCGGTCTTGATGTCCACGGGGGCACCTTCGGTGGGAGGACGGTGACAGCTTGTGAATACAGGCACAAGCGGACCCATTGTGACATCGGCGCGGTCGGTGCCCGGCGCCGGGGCCCGATACGGGGGGTCGCAGGCGCCGGGTCATACGTCCCGGTTGCGTACGGGTCCGGTACCGGATGCGTATCAGGGGCGGTTCGGGGCCGGAGATCCTCCCCCGGGCCCTGTCCGGGCCGGGCGGCCTGGCGTTAACGTCGCTCCGTGGCAATGTTCCGACTCCAAGGCAGCAGAACGCTCGCCGTCGACCTGGCCGGTGACGCCGTCAAGGCGAAGAACGGCTCGATGGTCGCCTACGACGGCCGGATGACGTTCAAGAAGATGACCGGCGGCGGTGACGGGCTGCGCGGCATGGTGACCCGGCGGCTGACCGGCGAGCAGATGTCCGTGATGGAGGTGACCGGCCAGGGCACCTGTTATTTCGCGGACCGCGCGAGCGAGATCAACCTCGTCTCGCTGCACGGCGACAAGCTCTACGTCGAGGCGAGCAATCTGCTGTGCGCCGACGCCGGGCTGCGCACCGGCACCACCTTCACCGGCCTGCGCGGCGGGGCGAGCGGGAACGGCCTGTTCACCACCACCGTCGAGGGCACCGGCCAGGTGGCGATCATGTCGGACGGCGCGGCGGTGGCGCTGCGGGTCTCGGCCCAGTACCCGCTGTTCGTCGACCCGGGCGCCTACATCGCCCACCAGGGCAAGCTCCAGCAGCACTTCCAGTCCGGGGTGAACTTCCGGACGCTGATCGGCGAGGGCTCCGGGGAGTCCTTCCAGATCCGGTTCGAGGGCGAGGGCGTGGTCTACGTCCAGCCGAGCGAGCGGAACACCATCGGGGGCGATGTCTGATGCCGTTCCGCGAGATCAACTCGAAGATGGTCGAGGCGACGGTGGTTCCCGGCCAGAAGATGTACAGCCAGCGGGGCGCGATGCTCGCCTACCGCGGCGAGGTGTCGTTCACGCCGAACATCCAGGGCGGCCAGGGCGGCGTGATGTCGATGATCGGCCGGCGGGTGGCGGGCGAGGCGACCCCGCTGATGACGGTCGAGGGCAGCGGAACGGTGATGTTCGGCCACGGCGGCCATCACATCCAGGTGATCAATCTGGCCGGGGACACCCTCTACGTGGAGGCCGACCGGCTGCTCGCCTTCGACGGGACGCTCCAGCAGGGCACCATGTTCATGGGCTCGCAGGGCGGCGTGATGGGTATGGTGCGCGGTCAGGTGACCGGACAGGGGCTGTTCACCACCACGCTCCAGGGCCACGGCGCGGTCGCGGTGATGGCCCACGGCGGCGTGATCGAGCTGCCGATCACTCCCGGCCGCGACGTCCATGTGGACCCGCAGGCGTACGTCGCGCACCACGGCGACGTACGGAACAAACTCTCGACCGCGCTCGGCTGGCGCGACATGGTGGGGCGCGGCTCCGGCGAGGCGTTCCAGCTGGAGCTGAGCGGCAGTGGCGCGGTGTACGTCCAGGCCTCGGAGGAGAAGCTGTGAGCACGCCCGTGGTCTTCGACCCGATGACGCTGCCGTCGGACGACAACGTCAACTCGTACACCTTCTGCGTGGAGCTCAAGGGGAGTCAGTGGTTCCTGCAGAAGGGCAAGATGATCGCCTATTACGGGCGGATCGATTTCAACGGCATCGGTCACGGCCGCTTCGAGCGGCTGATCCGTACGAGCTTCCACTCACCGCTGCACGCGAGCGACTGGGTGGTCGCCGAGGGCAGCGGCAAGATGCTGCTCGCGGACCGGGCCTTCGACGTGAACTCCTACGACCTGGACGAGGGGAACCTGACGATCAGGTCGGGCAATCTCCTCGCCTACCAGCCGTCGCTGGCACTCAAGCAGTCGATCGTGCCGGGATTTCTGACCCTGATCGGTACGGGAAAGTTCGTGGCCGCCTCCAACGGCCCGGTGGTCTTCATGGAGCCGCCGCTGCGGGTCGACCCCCAGGCCCTGGTGGGCTGGGCGGACTGTCCCTCGCCGTGCCACCACTACGACCACGGCTACGTGACGGGTGTACTGGGCGGACTGCGGTCTCTGACCGGGATCGGGGGCACCTCGGGCGAGGAGCACCAGTTCGAGTTCGTCGGCGCGGGCACGGTGCTGCTCCAGTCGACCGAGACCCTGATGGCCGAACAGCCGACGGGCGCGGTGCCGGGGCAGGCCGGGGTTCCGGGCGGCGGCGGTCAACCTGGCGCCTCACCCCGTATGCCCGGTCAGCTCGGGGACCTCCAGCGCCGCTTCGGTTTGTGAACGATAGACTGCGGAGCGTGACGTCGAACGTCTGCACCCTGCGGCCGGACCCGCCTCCGGACCGGTGCGGACCGTCACACCCCCCTACTTCGTCCGGCTTTCAACTTCTTAGGTAGAATCCATATATGGAGACCGAGACGGCCACCCGCTGGCTGAACGACGCGGAGCAGTGCGCCTGGCGCACCCACCTGGACGTCAGCAGGCTGCTGACGCACCAACTGGAGAAGGATCTCCAGCCGTTCGGACTGACCATGAACGACTACGAGATCCTGGTCAATCTCTCGGAGTCGGAGGACCAGCGCATGCGGATGAGCGACCTCGCCGCCTCGACGCTGCAGTCCAAGAGCAGGCTCTCGCACCAGATCACCCGCATGGAGAACGCCGGCCTGGTCCGCAGGGAGAACTGCGAGTCCGACCGGCGCGGTCTGTACGCGGTCCTGACCGAGGACGGCGCGGAGACGATGCGCAAGGTGGCGCCGCACCACGTGGCGTCGGTCCGCAAGCACTTCATCGACCTGCTGACGCCGGAGGCGCTGGCGGACCTGCACGCGGCACTGACCCCGATCGCGGAGCATCTGCGAGGGCGACGCGGCAAGGTGTGATCAGCGGCGAGGCAGCCTTCGGCGCCGGTGACGCGCACCGCGCGTGACCCCGCCCGGCGCGGCGTCCGGCCCGGCCATCGCCCGGCGTGGCGTTCAGCCGGCGCCGGGCAGCCTGAGCTCGAACCGGGCGCCGCCCTCCCGCGCACTGTCGACCGTCAGCCGGCCCCCGTGCCGGACGGCGACGTCCCGGGCGATGGCCAGACCGAGACCCGCGCCGCCGTCGTCCCGGGTGCGGGCGTCGTCGAGCCGTACGAAACGTTCGAAGATCCGCTCGCGCTCCTCCGGCGGCACGCCCGTCCCGTCGTCGGTGACGGCGACGACCACGGCACCCCGCTCCGCCGCCCGCACCGAGACGGTCACCGCGCTCCGCGCATGCCGCTCCGCGTTGTCCAGCAGATTGCCGATCACCCGCGCCAACTGCCCGCGTGATCCGGCCACTTCGAAGGGCCCGGAGTCCGGCACCGACACCGTCACCGCGATCCGGTCCCCGGTGCGCTGCGAGACCTCCTCGCGGACCAGCGCGCCCAGGTCCACCACCGTACGGCCCGGCCGCTCCCCCGCGTCCAGCCTGGCCAGCAGCAGGAGATCGGCGGCCAGTGCCTGGAGCCGTACGGTGTCGGCGACCGCGCCCGGCAGGTCCAGCAGCTCCGGATGGGCCGCGCCCACCTCCAGCTGGGTGCGCAGCGAGGCGATCGGGCTGCGCAGTTCGTGCGAGGCGTCCGCGACGAACCGCCGCTGCCGGTCGACGGAGGCCTCCAGAGCGGTGAGCGTCTCATTGGTCGTACGGGCCAGCCGGGCGACCTCGTCGCGCGAGCCGGGCTCCGGCACCCGCCGGCTCAGGTCCTCGGACGCGGTGATCGCGGCCATCTCGCGCCGAATGCCCTCGACCGGGCGCAGCGCCCGCCGGGTCACCAGCCAGGTCACCCCGGCGACCACGAGCAGCAGCAACGGCAGCCCGATCAGCATCGCGCCGCGCACCGTGCCCACGGCCTCCTGCTCGGCGGCCAGCGGGGCGCCCGCGTGCACGGTCAGCGTCACCCCGGCGGGGGTCGTCGCCCGCACGGACGCGAAACGGTAGTCGGCCGTCTCGCCGTCCACGTTCGCGGTGCCGTTGGTGAAGTCCGGTTCGTCGGAGTCGACTTCGCCGCGGCCGGGGGCGGGGGTGGCGTGGGAGTCGTCGTCATCGCTTCCCTCGTCGCCCCCGTTGTCGTCGTCGCTTCCGCTGCCGGACGCCCCGGCGGCCGGGGGCGGGGCCGGGACGGGCGTGACCCGGTCCGTGCCGGTGCCGGAGATCGCCCGGAGGTCCTTGGAGACGGCGACCACCCGCCCGTCCTCGTCGGTCACCTGGACCGGATGGTCCTCCTCGTCGCGCATCTCCAGCCGGCCGTAGGGCACGTCGAGGGCGAGCTGCCCGGCCACTTCCCGGGCCACCACCTCGGCCTGGAGCCCCGCCTGGTCGGTGAGGTTGGCACGAAGGACGAACAGTACGGAGAGCCCGGCGCCGATCAGCGCGAGGGCGACCACCACGGTGGCGCCGAGCGCGGCCCTGGCCCGGACCGACCTCACAGCGCCTCCAGCCGGTACCCGGCGCCGCGCACCGTGCGGATGGCGGCCGGGCCGAGCTTGCGCCGCAGCGTGCTCACGTACACCTCGACGATGTTCGGGTCGCCGTCGTAGGCGAAGTCCCAGACGTGTTCGAGGATGTCGGCCTTGCTCACCACCTGCCCGGAGCGCAGCGCGAGCTGTTCCAGCACCGCGAACTCCTTGGTGGTGAGGGTGATCTCGGCCTCGCCGAGGTGGACCCGGCGGGCGGCGGTGTCCATGCGCAGGGCGCCGACGGTGACCACCGGCGAGCCGGAGCCGCCGCGCCGGCGCCGCAGCAGCGCCCGGATCCGCGCCACCAGCACGACGTACGAGAAGGGCTTGGTCAGATAGTCGTCCGCCCCGGTGTCGAGGCCCTCCGCCTCGTCGTACTCCCCGTCCTTCGCCGTCAGCATCAGGATGGGCGTCTCGTGCCCGGCGGCGCGCAGGGCGGCGCAGACCCGGTAGCCGTTCATCCCGGGCAGCATGATGTCGAGGACGATGAGGTCGTACGCCCCTTCGGCGGCCCGGTGCAGCCCTTCGAGGCCGTCGTGCACGACGTCCACGGCGAAGCCCTCGGCGGTGAGTCCCGCGGCCAGGGCCGTCGCGAGCCGCTTCTCGTCCTCCACGATCAACAGGCGCATACGCACAGGGTCGCAAACCGAACCTGAAGACGGCTTCAGGTGGCTTCAGGCTGCGTTCAGCATCACCCCGGCAATGTGGTCCTCGTCGAAACCGGCCACCCGATCGGGGAGGAACCCTCATGAAGCGCAAGATCGTCATCGCCGCCGTCACCGCGGCCGTGCTCGCCGGCGGCGGAGCCGCCACCGCGGTCGCCTTCGCGGACGACGACGGCCACGACCGCGAGGTCAAAAGCAGCGTGACGAGCGACGGCACCGCCCGGGTGGACGTGAAGGACGCGGTCGCGGCCGCCGTCAAGGCCGTTCCCGGCACGGTCACCGAGGCCGAGCTGGACGACGAGGACGGCGGGCTCGTCTGGGACCTCGACGTGTACGGCTCCGACAAGGTCCGGCACGACGTGACGGTGGACGCCGGCAACGGCAAGGTGCTCGCCGAGCACACCTCCGACGATGACGACGACCACGGCGACGACGGCGACCGGCACGCGCCCCGGTCCGCCGCCGTGTCGCTGGACCCGGCGGTCGACGCCGCGCTGAAGGCGAACCCCGGGACGGTGACGTCGGTCGACCTCGACGGCGAGCGCGGCGGCGCGCTGCACTGGGAGGTCGACGTCCGGGGCAAGGACGGCAAGCAGCACGAGCTGAACGTCGACGCGAAGACGGGCAAGGTGACGGCGGACCGGTCGGACGACGGTCACGACGACGACCGTGACGGGGACGACGACTAGCAAGGGCCTCTCGTTCGGATCGAGCCGGGCTCGCGTGCCCCGGTGCCTGATCCCGCCTGATCCAAGCGAAAGACCCAGGGCCGGACGCGGCCCAGGGCCTCAGGGGGTATTGCCCGAGAGGACCGTGCCATCGGCGAACCCCATGAACAGCACGTCGCCCCGGGCGATCAGCGAGACCGTCGCCGGGTCGAGCGGATCGCCCGGGGGCGCGGGCCAGCCCGTGTACTGCTTGACGCCCACGCTTTCCACGCTTCCCGTGTCGGGCGGCTTCAGGTCAAGGGCGTCCGTGCCGTATCCCGCGACGAGGACGACCCGGTCCCCGGCCAGGACCGGGGCGCCCTCGGTCTCCAGCCCCTCGGACGCCTCTGTCGTCGACCAGACCAGCTGGCCGTCGGAGAGCCGGAGCGCGTACACCTGCTTCTTGTCGCTGATCACGACCGTGCCGTCGCGTGACACGGTGGGCCGGTAGGCGATGTCCACGCCGGGGGCGTAGGACCGGCGGCTGCCAGGGTCCGTCACATCGACGACGGTCAGTCCGTCCGGTCCCGAGCAGAGAAGGTTCTTGCCCTTCAGGACGGGGGTGCGACAGGTGACGTCATCGGCGGCGACGTCGGCCGGCGAGGTGCCGTCCGTGCTCTTCAGGACGGTGATGCCCGCGCCGACCGCGACGAGCCGGCCGTCGGCGAGGGCGAGTTGAGCCGTGGTGGCCCGGTCGCTCCACGGCTTGTCCCAGACTCCGGTGTGGCTGCCGGTGAGCCGGTGGGCGAGGAGCCGGGCCGCGCCCGTGCCGGTGGCCCTCGTGGCGTAGTACAGGACTCCGTCCGACTCGACGGAGTCGGTCACTCGGGTGCCCTCGGGCAGTGGCTCCCGCCACTTCCGCGCCCCGTCGTCCAGGCCGAGCGCCACCAGGGCGCCGTCCTGGAATGCGTAGACGGTGGTGCCGATGACGGCGGCCACCGAGGCCGGCCCACTGCCCGCCCCGCCCCGCTCGGTCCGCCAGCGCCGTTCGCCGTTCGCGGCGTCCAGCACGGTGATGCGCTGCGGGCCGCCGCAGACCAGGGACGTGCCGGCCAGTACGCACTCCACCGGCCCGCTCTCGATCTTGGTCTTCCATGCCTTCCAGTCCGCCGGTTTCCTGGAGACGTCGGTGGCGGCCGCCCCGAAGTCCCCGGTGTGGCCCGCGTCCGCGCCCGGCACGACTGCGGGCCCCGCCTTCGTCCGCGCTGCGTCCGAGGCGGAAGCGGTCGGCCCCGCGCCGCCACCGGCTCTGCCCGCGTTGTCGTCGCTCCCTCCGTCCCCCTCGAAGAGTCCCGGCAGCAGCACCGCGCCCAGCACCACACACACCACCGTGGCCACCGCCGCCAACGCGGTCCACAGCCCCTTGTAGCCCGTGCGGTCACCAGGTACGGCCACCGGCACGGCCGGCGTCGGGGCGAAGGCGGGTCCGCCGGGGTGCGGGGCGCCGGACGGGGCCGGCGGGGCGGCGGCGGCCGGGGCGGCTGCCTCGGCGGCGGCGCGCGCCGCCGCCGCGTGCGCGGCGAGCTGCCCCCGTACCGCTTCCGTCCAGGGGAAGACTCCTGGGGTCGCCCGGCCCGGCATCAGCAGCTCGGCCAGCTGTTGCGGCGTCGGCCGGGCCCCGGCCTCGCTGCGCAGACACTCCTCGATCACCGCGCGCAACAGCGGTGGTACGCCGGAGAGTTCGGCCTCGCCCTGGGCGATCCGGAAGATCACGGCGGCCATGTCGGAGTCGTCGAACGGGCCCCGGCCGGTCGCCGCGAAGGCGAGCACCGCACCGAGGCAGAAGACGTCCGACGCGGGTACGAGCGCACGTGAGCCGTTGACGTGCTCCGGCGAGATGTAGCCGGGGCTGCCGACGACCACACCCGTGCGGGTCAGCTGGGTGGCGTCGAAGGCCTGGGCGATCCCGAAGTCGATGACCTTCGGCCCGTCGGCGCCGAGCAGCACGTTGCCCGGCTTGAGGTCGCGGTGGAGCACGCGCACCGCGTGCATGTCGGCGAGCGCGCGGGCCAGACCGGCGCCCATCTCGCGCACCACCGGCTCGGGCATCGGCCCGCCCCGGATCACCGCCTCGGCGAGCGAGGGGCCGGGGACGTACTCCGTCGCCAGCCAGGGCAGCCGGCCGCCCGCGTCGCCGCCGACGAGGGACGCGGTGTGCGGGCTGAGCACGGCGCCCGCCGCGTCGATCTCACGCCGGAAGCGGATCCGGAAACCGTCGTCGAGGTCGAGATCGGCACGTACGGTCTTCAGCGCGACCAGCCCGGAGAGAGGGTCCGGTGCACCGGCGGGCCGGGCGAGATACACCTCGCCCATGCCGCCGGCGCCCAGCAGTCCGAGAAGCTGGTACGGGCCGATCAGCCGTGCTCTGCCGGGTGGAAGCGGCTCGATCACTGCGCGGTCCCCTCACACGGTTCGTGGTTCATCCGGGCAGCGGTACGGAGACCGTGGTGCCGTCGTCGTACACGACATGCACGACGCCGCCGACCGGCAGCACCTGCGGGTCGTTCAGTTCCTTGTCCAGCTGGACGCCCTCGCGCATGTCGTACTCCGGTGTGCGACTCGGGCCCGGAGCGCCCTCCAGCCGGGTCCTGACCAGCGCGCCCAGCGTGCCGTCGGGGCGGATCGGGACGGTGTACAGCGTCGTGCTGTCCGCCCAGACGACCGTGTCGGCGACGATGAGGGCATCGGAGACCGGGTTGCTCATGCCCTCGCCCGCCTTCACGGTGAGCGGGAACCTGCCGAGGGTCCTGCCCTTGTCCCGGCCGACGACGACGAGCTCGTCGGGCACGTCCAGCACGTACTTGTAGCCCCGGCGCAGGGCCACCGCCCGTTCGTCGAGCGCGGTGACGGTCGCCTGCGCGACGAGCCCGGAGTCCAGCGGGACCCGCCCCTCTTCCGCGAGCGTGGCCGCGTCGAGCCGCAGCACGCTGGTGTCGGTACCGAAGCCGGAGGAGTCCTCGTTGTCGGTGTAGACGGAGCAGTAGGCGGACGCGCCCCACAGCCGCAGCTCCCCGCAGGACGAGCCCTCGCCGCGCACCGCGCCGAGCAGTTTGCCGTCCTTCGCCCGGAACGCCTTCGGCCCCTCTGTGCTGATCGCGTACACCGTCTGGCCGTCAGTGGCGACCGGCCAGAAGTTGCCCCTCGCGGCCTTGGCGACCACCTTCGGGGCCAGCGGCTGGTGCCACGTCCGGGCGCCGCTGCGGAGGTCGTACGCGGCGAGCTCCGCCCCCTCGGACGACCAGGTGGTGGCGGCGAGGACCAGGCCGCCGACGACCATCGGGGCGCTCTCCAGGTCGTGCGCGCCACCGCCCCGGACCGCCCAGCGGACCTTGCCGGTGCTGGCGTCCAGCGCCTGCAGCCGGTCGCCCGCGGCGAGCAGCACGGTGTCGTCGTACACCCGGGGGCGGGTGGCGCCGGCCGGCATGAAGAACTGGCCGGTCGGCCCCCAGCCCGCGACCTTAGAGGTCTCACCCGTGTCCAGCGTCCACATCCGGTGGCCGTCCGCCGCCGACAAGGCCTCGTACGTGCCGTCCGTCTTCCGGCAGACCACCACGTCGCGGCCCGCCGCGCAGCCGATCGGCGACCCGGCGAACTTCCCCTTCCAGGGCCTCTTCCACCCCGCCGGACGGACGTCGCGGCCGTACGGGACCGTGCCCGAGGCGTCCGGGCCGCCGTTCTCGTCCACCCCCGCCACGATCTTGACGCCCTCGGCCGGACCGCCGCCCCGGGCCGTCCCGCCGGGCGCGCCCTTGTCCCGCCAGGCCAGGATCCCGCCCGTCGCCGCGCCCAGCACGATCAGCGCGGCGAGCGCGACGGCCAGGGCGCGACGGGAGCGGCGCGGGGGCGGGGTCCGGGTGGTGCCCGCAGGGGTGGGCCGGGCGAGGCCGGGGCCCTGGGTGGGGGCGCTGTGCGGGTCGGGGGCGACGGGCGGGGTCGGGCCGGGGCCCTGGGTGGGCAGTTGATGGAGGGCCGGGCCGCTCGCGGCGGCCGCCTCGGTGGGGGTGTACCCCGGCAGCAGCGGGCCGCCCAGCGCCACGACCCGGGCCAGCTCGCGCCCGTGCTCGGCGATGTGCTGCGCCACCGGGTCCGGCCACCGGGCCGCCGCGCCGGGGTCGAGCAGCTCCGCGAGTTCGGCGGCGGCCGGGCGGGCGGACGGGTCCGCCACCAGGCAGCGTTCCAGCACGGCCCGCAACGTGTCCGGCACGTCGTCGAGATCGGCCTCGACGTATTTGACCCGGTAGAGCACGGCGGCGACCGGGCCGTCGCCGAAGGGGTCGCGGCCGGTGGCGGCGTAACAGAGCACGGAGGCCAGACAGAAGACGTCCGAGGCGGGCACGACGCGTCCGCTGCCCGCCACGTGCTCCGGGGACATGAAGGCCGGGCTGCCGACCATGCGGCTGGTGGTGGTGAGCGGGGTCGCGCCGGAGTCGCGGGCGATCCCGAAGTCGATCAGGCTCGGGCCGTCCGACGCGAGCATCACGTTGCCGGGCTTCATGTCTCGGTGGACGATGCCGGCCGCGTGGACGGCCGCCAGGGCGCGGGCGAGTCCGGCGCCGAGCCTCCGTACCTCGGCCTCGTCCATGGCACCCGCCCGGCGTACCGCGGCGGACAGGGTCGGCCCCGCCACGTATCCGGTGGCGAGCCAGGGCACTTCGGCGTCGGCGTCCCCGTCGAGCAGCAGGGCGAGATGGGGTCCGGCGACGGACCGGGCGACGGTGATCTCGCGGCGGAAGCGGCTGCGGAAGCCGGGGTCCTTGGCCACGTCGCGGCGGACGGTCTTGACGGCGACCGGGTCCTCGCCGCCGTCGCGGACGCCGAGGAAGACCTCCCCCATGCCTCCCGCACCGAGCCTGGCCCGTATCCCGTACGGACCTATCCGTCTCGGCGAGTCCTCCCGCAGCGGACCCAACATGCGCCACTCCCCCCCGTCGCCACGCATGGACCAACGGGCATCCCGCGCCCGTATCCGGCGGTAATCCTGCCACGGACACGTCATCCGCCGCAGCGCCGGGCGGGACGACGGGAGACACGGACGGGTGGGTCCGCAGAGCCTGACGGACACGGACGGGCGGGTCCGGAAGCGGCCCGCACGCCGCCCCCGGACCCACCCGTCCGGCCGTACTCCGTCGCTCCGGATCACACCTCGCCGGTGAGCCCCGCCACCAGTTCGTCGGCCGCCGCGTACGGATCGAGGCTGCCCGCCACGATGCGTTCGGCGAGCGCGCCGAGGTGGCGGTCGCCGTGCAGGTCGCCGATGCGCTCGCGCAGCCGGGTCACGGCGATGGTCTCGACCTCGCGGGACGCCCGTGCGGTACGCCGCTCGGCGAGCACTCCGTGCTCCTCCATCCACGCCCGGTGCTTCTCCAGCGCCTCGACGACCTCGTCGATGCCCTCGCCCCGGGCGGCGACCGTCTTCACGATCGGCGGCCGCCAGTCGCCGGGGCTCCGCGATTCGCCGAGGCCCAGCATGTGGTTGAGCTCGCGCGCGGTGGCGTCCGCGCCGTCCCGGTCGGCCTTGTTGACGACGTACACGTCGCCGATCTCCAGGATTCCGGCCTTCGCCGCCTGGATGCCGTCGCCCATGCCGGGTGCCAGCAGGACGACGGAGGTGTCGGCCTGGGAGGCGATCTCCACCTCCGACTGGCCGACGCCGACCGTCTCCACGAGGATCACCTCGCAGCCCGCCGCGTCCAGGACCCGGATCGCCTGCGGTGCCGACCAGGCGAGCCCGCCCAGATGGCCGCGGGTGGCCATGGAGCGGATGTAGACGCCCGGGTCGGAGGCGTGCTCCGACATCCGGACCCGGTCGCCGAGGAGCGCGCCGCCGGAGAACGGCGAGGACGGGTCGACGGCGAGCACGCCGACCCGCTTGCCGGCCTTCCGGTACGCCGAGACCAGCGCAGACGTCGATGTCGACTTGCCGACACCGGGTGAGCCGGTGAGGCCGACGACGTACGCGTTGCCGGTCAGCGGCGCCAGGGCCGCCATCACCTCGCGCAGCTGCGGCGACGCCCCCTCCACCAGGGAGATGAGCCGGGCCACGGCCCGCGGCCGGCCCGCACGTGCCTGCTCGACCAGGGTGGGGACGTCCACCATCACCGCTCCGTTCGCTCGCTCACTCGCTGCTCTGCATGTACCGCGTACTGCCTGTTACTTGCCCGGAACGCGGATGATCAGTGCGTCGCCCTGACCACCGCCGCCGCACAGCGCCGCCGCACCGGTGCCGCCGCCGCGCCGCTTCAGCTCCAGCGCCAGGTGCAGCACCACACGGGCGCCGGACATGCCGATGGGGTGGCCGAGCGCGATGGCGCCGCCGTTGACGTTGACCTTGTCCGGGGTGACGCCGAGGTCCTTCATCGACTGGACGGCGACGGCGGCGAACGCCTCGTTGATCTCGATCAGGTCGAGGTCGCCGGCCTCCAGGCCCTCCTTCTTGAGGGCGTGCTTGATGGCGTTGGACGGCTGCGACTGGAGCGAGTTGTCCGGGCCCGCCACATTGCCGTGGGCGCCGATCTCGGCGATCCAGTCCAGGCCCAGCTCCTCGGCCTTGGCCTTGCTCATGACGACGACCGCGGCGGCACCGTCGGAGATCTGCGAGGAGGTGCCCGCGGTGATCGTGCCGTCCTTGGCGAACGCGGGGCGCAGCTTGCCGAGCGACTCCGCGGTGGTCTCCGGGCGGATGCCCTCGTCCTTGGCGAAGAGGACCGGGTCGCCCTTGCGCTGCGGGATCTCGACCGGGGTGATCTCGGCCTCGAAGAGGCCGTTCTTCTGGGCCGCGGCGGCGCGCTGGTGCGAGAGGGCGCCGATCTCGTCCTGGTCGGCGCGGCTCAGGCCGAGGCGGGTGTTGTGCTTCTCGGTGGACTCGCCCATCGGGATGTTCTCGTAGGCGTCGGTCAGACCGTCGTACGCCATGGAGTCGAGCATCTCGATCGCGCCGTACTTGTGGCCCTCGCGGGACTTGGGGAGCAGGTGCGGGGCGTTGGTCATGGACTCCTGGCCGCCGGCCACGACGACGTCGAACTCGCCGGCGCGGATCAGCTGGTCGGCCAGGGCGATCGCGTCGAGCCCGGACAGACACACCTTGTTGACGGTGAGCGCGGGAACGTTCATCGGGATGCCCGCCTTGACGGCGGCCTGGCGGGCCGGCATCTGGCCCGCACCCGCCTGGAGCACCTGCCCCATGATCACGTACTCGACCTGGTCGCCGCCGATGCCGGCCCGGTCCAGCGCGGCCTTGATGGCGAAACCGCCGAGGTCGGCGCCGGAGAAGCTCTTCAGCGAGCCGAGGAGGCGGCCCATGGGCGTACGCGCGCCCGCGACGATCACTGAGGTGGTACCGGTCGTTCCAGACATGAGGGGCGCCCCTTGGGATGAGGAGTGAACGAGGGTTTACTTGAATGTACTGAGCGGCACCTCACCCGTCATCCGGCAGCGGGTGTGACGGCGCGCACGTTGCGTAACCATCCGTGTGGCGCTGCACTGGTTCCATGCTGACGCGAATCGATCACATCGGGATCGCCTGTTTCGACCTCGACAAGACCGTCGAGTTCTACCGCTCGACCTACGGGTTCGAAGTGTTCCATTCCGAGATCAACGAGGAGCAGGGCGTACGGGAGGCCATGCTCAAGATCAACGATACGTCCGACGGCGGTGCTTCCTACCTCCAGCTCCTGGAGCCGACCCGGGAGGACTCGGCCGTGGGCAAGTGGCTGGCGAAGAACGGGGAGGGTGTCCACCACATCGCCTTCGGCACCGCGGACGTCGACGCGGATTCCGCGGACATCCGGGAGAAGGGGGTCAGGGTGCTGTACGAGGAGCCCAGGACGGGTTCGATGGGGTCCCGGATCACCTTCCTGCACCCCAAGGACTGCCACGGTGTCCTCACCGAACTGGTCACGTCCGCAGCGGAGCACTGACCTCCGGATACCTGGCCCGGTAGAGTGGGCTGTTCCGGGCCGGGGCCGGGTCGGGGCCGCGCCGCGTCCTCAGCCGTTGATCTGTCACCATTCCCCGGGGGACCGTTCACTGGTGAACGGTACTCGCTGGAGAGTTGCGACCAGGGTTGGGGTCTCCCCTGCTCAGTGGGGCATCCCCTGCTCGAACGAAGTTGAGAGTTTGGGGAAGAAGTTGAGAGCTCGGGGAAGGATGGGACCGCGCAGTGCGGGGCTACGAACGGCAGGAGAGCCACCGAGCTGAAGACGACCATCTCTCGCGGTTCGAGGCCGAGATGGACCGGCTGAAGACCGACCGGGAGAAGGCCGTCCAGCACGCCGAGGACCTCGGTTACCAGGTCGAGGTCTTGCGCGCCAAGCTGCACGAGGCTCGGCGCAATCTCGCGACCCGTCCCGCGTACGACAGCGCGGACATCGGCTATCAGGCCGACCAGTTGCTCCGTAACGCCCAGATCCAGGCGGATCAGTTGCGGACCGACGCCGAGCGGGAGCTCCGCGACGCCCGCGCGCAGACGCAGCGGATCCTCCAGGAGCACGCCGAGCACCAGGCGAGGCTCCAGGCCGAGCTGCACAACGAGGCGGTGCAGCGGCGCCAGCGGCTCGACCAGGAGCTGGCGGAGCGCCGCCAGACCGTCGAGTCCCACGTCAACGAGAACGTCGCCTGGGCCGAGCAGCTCCGGGCCAGGACGGAGTCCCAGGCCCGCCGGCTGCTGGAGGAGTCCCGGGCCGAGGCCGAGCAGTCCCTGTCGGCCGCGCGCGCCGAGGCGAGCCGGCTGGCGGAGGAGACCCGGCAGCGGCTCGGTTCCGAGGCGGAGACGGCCCGGTCCGAGGCCGAGGCGATCCTGCTGCGCGCCCGCAAGGACGCCGAACGGCTGCTGGACGCCGCCGCCGGCCAGGCGCAGGAGGCCACCAGCCACGCCGAGCAGCTGCGTACGTCGACGACGGCCGAGACCGAGCAGACCCGGCGGCAGACCGCCGAGCTGAACCGGGCCGCCGAGCAGCGCATGCAGGAGGCCGAGACCCGGCTGCGCGAGGCCCGGCTGGAGGCCGAGAAGGTCACCGCCGAGGCGAAGGAGGCCGCGGTCAAGCGGCTGGCCGCCGCCGAGTCGCAGAACGAGCAGCGCACCCGTACGGCCAAGTCGGAGATCGCCCGGCTGGTCGGCGAGGCCACCAAGGACGCCGAGACGCTCAAGGCGGAGGCCGAGCAGGCGCTTGCCGATGCCCGCGCCGAGGCGGACCGACTGAAGTCCGAGGCTTCCGAGAAGGCCCGCACGGCCGCCGCCGAGGACACCGCGGCGCAGCTCGCCAAGGCCGCCAGGAGCGCCGAGGAGGTGCTGACCAAGGCGTCCGAGGACGCGCGGTCCACCACCAGGGCGGCGAGCGAGGAGGCCGACCGGATCCGCCGCGAGGCGGAGGCCGAGGCGGACCGGCTGCGCGGCGAGGCCGCCGAGCAGGCCGACCAGCTCAAAGGCGCGGCCAAGGACGACACCAAGGAGTACCGGGCCAAGACGGTCGAGCTCCAGGAGGAGGCGCGCCGGCTGCGCGGCGAGGCCGAGCAGCTGCGCTCCGAGGCGGTCGCCGAGGGCGAGCGGATCCGCGGCGAGGCCCGCCGCGAGGCGGTCCAGCAGATCGAGGAGGGCGCGAAGACCGCCGAGGAGCTGCTGGCCAAGGCGAAGGCGGACGCGGAGGAGCTGCGGTCCACCGCGGGCACCGAGAGCGAGCGGGTCCGCGGCGAGGCGGCCGAGCGGGCCGGCGCACTGCGCAAGCAGGCCGAGGAGGCCCTGGAGAGGGCCCGCGCCGAGGCGGAACAGCTGCGTACCGAGTCCGAGGAGCAGGCCGCTTCGACCACCACAGCGGCCGAGCGGGCGGCGGCGGAACTGCGCGAGGAGACCGAGCGCGCGGTCGCGGCCCGGCAGGCGGAGGCGGCCGAGGAGCTGACCCGGCTGCACACCGAGGCCGAGACCCGGGTCACCGGCGCCGAGCAGGCGCTCACGGACGCGCGCGCCGAGGCGGAGCGCATCCGGCGCGAGACGAACGAGGAGTCCGAGCGGCTGCGCGCGGAGGCCGCCGAGCGGATCCGGACGCTGCGCGAGCAGGCGGAGACGGAGGCGGAGCGGCTGCGCGACGAGGCCGTGGCGGACGCGGCGCAGTCGCGTGCGGAGGGCGAGGCCGTCGCCGTACGGCTGCGTTCCGAGGCGGCCGCCGAGGCGGAGCGGCTCAAGTCCGAGGCGCAGGAGAGCGCCGACCGGGTGCGGTCCGAGGCCGCCGCCGCCGCGGAGCGGGTGGGCACGGAGGCCGCCGAGGCGCTGGCCGCCGCCCAGGAGGAGGCCAACCGGCGCCGCCGGGAGGCCGAGGAGACCCTCGACGCGGCGCGCACCGAGGCGAACCAGGAGCGCGAGCGGGCCCGCGAGCAGAGCGAGGAGCTGCTCGCCTCCGCCCGCAAGCGGGTCGAGCAGGCGCAGGCCGAGGCGCAGCGCCTGGTCGAGGAGGCGGACAGCCGGGCGACCGAGCTGGTCTCCGCGGCCGAGCAGACCGCCCAGCAGGTGCGGGATTCGGTCAGCGGGCTGCAGGAGCAGGCCGAGGCGGAGATCGCCGGGCTGCGCTCGACCGCCGAGCACGTGGCGGAGCGGACGAAGTCCGAGGCGCAGGAGGAGGCGGACCGGGTCCGCACCGACGCGCACGCGGAGCGGGAGCGGGCCGGCGAGGACGCGTCCCGGATCCGCCGCGAGGCGCAGGAGGAGTCCGAGGCCGCGAAGGCGATGGCCGAGCGGACCGTCGCGGAGGCGATCGCCGAGTCGGAGCGGATGCGGGCGGACACCGCCGAGTACAGCCAGCGGATGCGCACCGAGGCCTCCGACGCGCTGGCCTCGGCCGAGCAGGACGCCTCGCGCAGCCGCGCCGAGGCCCGCGAGGACGCCAACCGGATGCGTTCCGACGCGGCGGCCCAGGCCGACCGGCTGGTGGGTGAGGCCACGAGCGAGGCCGAGCGGATCGGCACGGAGTCGACGCAGCGCGCCACCACGCTCGTGGAGGAGGCGACGCAGCGGGCCACCGGCCTCGTGGAAGAGGCGACGCAGCGGGCCACCACGCTGGTCGAAGAGGCGAAGCAGCAGGCGGCCCGGCTGTCGGACGAGGCCGCGGACGAGGCGGAGCGGCTGCGCGCGGAGGCGGCGGCCACCGTCGTCTCGGCGCAGGAGCACGCGGCCCGCACCCGCGAGGAGGCGGAACGGCTGCGCGCGGAGACGGAGTCGGCGGCCGAGCAGATGCGCGCGGAGGCCCGCCAGGAGGCGGACCGGCTGCTCGACGAGGCCCGGGAGGCCGCGGCGAAGCGCCGGGCCGATGCCGCGGAGCAGGCAGATCAGCTCATCAACAAGGCCCAGGAGGAGGCGCTGCGCGCCGCCACCGAGGCGGAGAAGCAGGCCGACACGATGGTCGGCGCGGCCCGCAAGGAAGCCGTGCGGATCACCTCGGAGGCCACGGTCGAGGGCAACTCCCTGGTGGAGCGGGCCCGTACGGACGCGGACGAGCTGCTGGTCGGCGCGCGCCGGGACTCCACCGCGATCCGCGAGCGGGCCGAGGAGCTGCGGGCCCGGATCGAGGGCGAGATCGAGGAGTTGCACGACCGCGCCCGGCGGGAGACCTCCGAGCAGATGAAGACGGCGGGCGAGCGCGTCGACAACCTGATGAAGGCGGCGACGGAGCAGCGCGACGAGGCGGCGGCCAAGGCCAAGGAACTGCTGGCGGACGCCAATTCGGAGGCGAGCAAGGTCCGGATCGCCGCGGTGAAACGGGCCGAGTCGCTGCTGAAGGAGGCCGAGCAGAAGAAGGCCACGCTGGTCCGCGAGGCCGAGAAGCTGCGGGCCGACGCCGAGGCCGAGGCGAAGCGTACGGTGGACGAGGGCAAGCGTGAGCTGGACCTACTGGTGCGTCGGCGCGAGGACATCAACACCGAGATCTCCCGTGTCCAGGACGTGCTGGAGGCGTTGGAGTCCTTCGAGACGCCGACGGGCGGCGGCAAGGGCGCGAGCGGTTCCACCGGCGGCGTCAAGGCCGGCGCCTCGGCGGGCACTCGATCGAGTGGCAAGTCGTCCGAGGGGTAGTCGCCTTGCCTTTTTTCATGCTCCGTCAAGAACGTTCAACCCTCCGAGTGGCAAGGGCTACTGGGCTCAGCCACTCAAAAGAGGTGTCATTCTCCAGATCAAAAGCGCATCCGCTCGGTGACACGCCGTTCCGGCCCCTAGGATTCCCCCTAACACCTCACCGGTCTCATTCGACAGGAACCTCATGAGCGACCCTTCCTCCCCCTTCGGCTTCGAGCTCGTGCGACGTGGATACGACCGCGGTCAGGTGGATGACCGCATTACCAAGCTCGTCGCCGACCGTGATAGTGCCCTGACCCGCATCACCTCTCTGGAGAAGCGCATCGAGGAGCTCCACCTCGAAACGCAGAACGCCCAGGCCCAGGTGAACGACGCGGAGCCGTCGTACGCCGGACTCGGCGCCCGCGTCGAGAAGATCCTCCGCCTGGCCGAGGAGGAGGCGAAGGACCTGCGCGAGGAGGCCCGTCGCGCCGCCGAGCAGCACCGTGAGCTCGCCGAGTCGGCCGCCCAGCAGGTGCGCAACGATGCCGAGACGTTCGCCGCCGAGCGCAAGGCGAAGGCCGAGGACGAGGGCGTCCGCATCGTCGAGAAGGCCAAGGGTGAGGCCGGCTCGCTGCGTACGGAGGCCCAGAAGGACGCCGCGCAGAAGCGCGAGGAGGCGGATGCCCTCTTCGAGGAGACCCGCGCCAAGGCCGCCCAGGCCGCCGCGGACTTCGAGACCAACCTGGCCAAGCGCCGCGACCAGTCGGAGCGCGACCTCGCGTCCCGTCAGGCCAAGGCCGAGAAGCGCCTCGCCGAGATCGAGCACCGCGCCGAGCAGCTCCGCCTGGAGGCCGAGAAGCTCCGTACGGACGCCGAGCGCCGGGCCCGTCAGACGGTGGAGACCGCGCAGCGCCAGTCCGAGGACATCGTGGCCGACGCGAACGCCAAGGCCGACCGGATCCGCAGCGAATCGGAGCGCGAGCTGGCGGCGCTCACCAACCGCCGCGACTCGATCAACGCCCAGCTGACCAACGTCCGCGAGATGCTGGCCACGCTGACCGGTGCCGCGGTCGCCGCGGCCGGTGCCCCCGCCGACGACGAGCCGGTCACCCGTGGTGTCCCGGCTCAGCAGGGTCGCTGACCCCCGGGTACTGCAGCTGTACCCCTGGAATGACACTGACGCGCCCGGTTCCGCCCTTGTGGTGGCGCCGGGCGCGCGGCCGTTCTAGCGTGAACGCATGATCGAGCTCGATGGCCTCACCAAGCGCTTTGGCAACAAGGTTGCCGTCGACCGGCTGTCCTGCCGGGTCAGGCCCGGAATGGTGACGGGTTTTCTGGGGCCCAACGGGGCGGGCAAGTCCACGACGATGCGGATGATGCTCGATCTCGACAACCCGACCAGCGGTTCGGTGCGCATCGACGGCAAGCACTACCGCGACCTGGAAGAACCCCTGAAGTACATCGGGGCGCTGCTGGACGCCAAGTCGATGCACGGCGGACGCAGCGCGTACAACAATCTGCTCTGTCTCGCGCAGAGCAACCGCATCCCGGAGAGCCGGGTCGCGGAGGTGCTGGACACCGTGGGTCTGACCGCGGTGGCGAAGAAGAAGTCGAAGGGGTTCTCGCTCGGCATGGGCCAGCGGCTCGGCATCGCGGCGGCGCTGCTCGGCGACCCGCAGGTGCTGCTCTTCGACGAACCGGTCAACGGCCTGGACCCCGAGGGCATCCACTGGATCCGCAATCTGATGAAGGCGCTCGCCGCGGAGGGCCGGACGATCTTCGTCTCCTCGCACCTGATGAGCGAAATGGCCCTCACCGCAGACCACTTGATCGTGATCGGCCAGGGCAGGCTGCTCGCCGACACCTCGATGGCCGACTTCATTCATCAGAACTCCCGCAGTTACGTACGGCTGCGCTCGCCGCAGCAGGAGCGGCTGCGCGACGTACTGCACGAGGCGGGGCTGATCGTGGTCGAGACCGGGGGCGGCACGCTGGAGATCGACGGCGCCACGACAGAGGCGCTGGGCGAGCTCGCCGCGCAGCACCAGATCGTGCTGCACGAGCTGAGTGCCCAGCGGGCCTCTCTGGAGGAGGCATTCATGCAGATGACCGCGGACTCCGTGGAGTACCACGCGCACTCCGACCACGCCCCGGCGCCACCGCCGACGGGCCCGCAGTGGGGCGAGCAGTGGAACCAGCAGACCGGCGGCCCCGCCGCCGGCAGCCGCAAGGAGGTGTGACGACGATGGCATCGGTACCCGCGGTCCTGACCTCCGAGTGGACCAAGATCCGTTCGGTCTCCTCGACCGTCTGGACGCTGATCTCGGCGTTCGTCGTCACCGTCGCGATGAGCGCGGCGCTCTGCGCCCTGATGAACTCCCAGTTCGACGAGCTCCCGGTGGCGGAGAGAGTCACCTTCGACCCGACCCTGATCAGCTTCTCCGGCATGGTCCTCGGTCAGCTGGCCATGGTCGTCTTCGGGGTGCTGGTGGTCGGTACGGAGTACAGCTCCGGCATGATCCGCACCTCGCTGGCGGCGGTGCCCCAGCGCGGTTCGTTCCTGTTCAGCAAGATCGCGGTGGCCGGGGCGCTGGCCCTGGTGGTCGGCATCGCCACCAGCTTCGTCTCGTTCTTCCTCGGGCAGGCCCTGCTCGGCGACCACCACACGGACATCGGCGCGGACAACGTGCTGCGCGCGGTCGTCGGCGGCGGCATCTACATGGGGCTGATCGGGATCTTCTCGATGGGCGTGGCGACGATGCTGCGCAGCTCCATGCTGTCGCTCGGCATCCTGATGCCGTTCTTCTTCCTGGTCTCCCAGATCCTGTCGGCGGTGCCGGGGGCGAAGAAGGTCGCCCGCTACTTCCCCGACCAGGCCGGCTCCAAGATCATGCAGGTGGTCCCCGACGCGATGAACAGCAACCCGGCCCCGTACGGGCCGTGGGGCGGGCTCGGGATTCTGGTCGCCTGGGTGGCTGCCGCGCTGATCGGCGGCTATGTCGTACTGAAGAGGCGGGACGCGTAAAGGCCGCCTCGACGGCGTCGGCGGGCGGCCCCCGCGGCCTGCACGGCCTGCCCGGAAGCCTTCCGTCCGCTCCGACCGGACCGATGCTCAACCGCAACGGCTTGGCCGGAACCGTCAAGGCCTGGATATCCTCCTAACTCTTACGGGGGCGTGCGGCCGGACGGCCTGGGCCCCGACGACAGATGTGAGTCGATGGGGCTGGAGCATGATCGAGGCAGTCGGCCTGACCAAGCGCTACGGCGCGAAGACGGCCGTGCACAACCTTTCCTTCCAGGTGCGGCCGGGCGCCGTCACCGGATTCCTCGGTCCCAACGGGTCGGGCAAGTCCACCACCATGCGCATGATCCTGGGCCTGGATCAGCCGACCTCCGGCCATGTGACGATCGGCGGCCATCCCTTCCGCAGCCTGCCGAACGCACCGCGCCAGGTGGGTGCGCTGCTGGACGCGAAGGCGGTGCACGGCGGCCGCAGCGCCCGTAACCACCTCCTCTCGCTCGCCCAGCTCGCCGGGATCCCGGCCGCCCGGGTCGACGAGGTGCTCGGCGTCGTCGGCCTCCAGGACGTCGCCCGGAAGCGCTCCAAGGGGTTCTCGCTCGGCATGGGCCAGCGGCTCGGCATCGCGGCGGCGCTGCTCGGCGACCCGCAGGTGCTGCTCTTCGACGAACCGGTCAACGGCCTGGACCCCGAGGGCATCCTCTGGGTCCGCAATCTGATGAAGATGCTGGCGTCCGAGGGGCGTACGGTCTTCGTCTCCAGCCACCTGATGAGCGAGATGGCGCTCACCGCCGACCATCTGATCGTGATCGGCCGGGGCCAGCTGCTCTCCGACATGAACATCAAGGACTTCATCTCGGCCAACTCGGCCGACTTCGCCCGGGTGCGGGTCGCGGACGGCCTCGCGGAGCGGCGCGAGAAGCTGACGGCCTCGCTCACCGAGGCGGGCGGACAGGTCATGTCCGAGCCGGACGGGGCGCTGCGCGTCACCGGACTGCCGCTGCCGCGGATCAGCGATGTGGCCCACGAGGCGGACGTCCGGCTGTGGGAGCTCTCGCCGCACCAGGCCTCGCTGGAGGAGGCGTACATGCGGATGACCCAGGGCGCCGTGGACTACCGCTCGACGGCGGACCAGAAGGCGGGTCTTCAGCAGCCGGTGCCCGGCGGGTACGCGCAGCAGGGGTACGCGCCGCAGCCTCCGGAGATGCCGCAGCAGAACTGGTACGCCCCGCCGCCACCCGGACAGAACCCGTACGCGGCGGCCCCGGCCGAGCCGGCCCCCGCCACCCCGGACCTGACCAAGCGCGAGACCAGCGAGGACGCCCGATGACAACGCCGCCGACCCCGCAGGCGCCGTACCAGCAGCAGGTCCCGGCCGCGCCGCACAGCCCGTCGGCCGCACCGGCCGGTATGTACACCTCGCCGATCCCGGTGCGCCGGGCCACGCTCGGCGATGCGATCGCGTCCGAGTGGACCAAGATCCGCTCGGTGCGCTCCACGATGTGGACGCTCGGCATCATGATCGTGCTGCTGCTCGGGGTCGGGCTGCTCGCCGCGGTCGCGGTCAACGCCTCCGGGAGCGGTCTCGACTCGACGCCGGTGCTCAGCTTCGGCTTCTTCGGGGTGCTGCTGGGCTCGATCTGTGTGATCACGCTCGGCGTGATGACCATCGCGTCGGAGTACGGCACGGGCATGATCCGTACGACGCTGACGGCCTGCCCCAGCCGGGCCCGGGTGCTGAGCGCGAAGGCGATCGTCTTCTTCCTGCTCACTTTCGTGATCACGACCGTGACAACCGCGCTGGTCGCGGTGTTGCAGACGGCGATCATCGACAGCGCACCGCCCTCCGGCGGCGACTGGCTGCGCGCGACGGTCGGTGTCGGCCTCTACATCGCGACGCTGGGGCTGCTCTCGCTCGCGGTCGGCGCTCTCATCCGGCACTCCGCCGGCGCGATCACGATCATGATCGGCGTGGTGCTGCTGCCGCTCGTGATGGCCATGTTCATGTTCGCGGAGTCCCTCTCCGGCCTACGGATGAAGCTCTTCGAGTACTCGATCCCCAACCAGCTCAGCGCGTTCTACTCCACCTCGGTCGCCGAATCGGGGCCGTCCGGCTGGGACCCGCTGTGGATCATGCTCGGAGTCACGGCCGTGGCGCTGTTCGGGGCGTTCGCCGCTCTGGACCGCCGGGACGTGTGACCCTTCCGGGCCTGCCCCGAAGGGCTCAGTAGCGAGGCGCGTTCCTGGACCGCTGCACCTGTGTGGTGCGGCGGTCCTTCGCGTTCCAGCACGCCTTGTGCCAGTGCCTGCGGTCGTCGATCCCGCCGTACTCGGACCAGGCCACCAGGTGCGGGACACCGGACGGGATCTCCTGGTCGCAGCCGGGGCAGCGGTACCGCTTGCCCGCCGCGCTCGCGCCGCTGACCGGGCGGACCGACCACTGCTCGCCCTGCCACTCCTCGGCACGTCCGCCGCCGCCGTACCGGCCCAGCGGATCCGCTGTGCTGTCGTGGGGACTCTCGCCGCCTCGGGGGCGGTTGCGGCGCGGGGACACGTGACACCTCACGGGGCAGGCTGGGCAGTTCCCGTCCAGCGTAGGGCCATTTGGCCGAGCCGGTCGTCCGGAGCCTCCTGGGGCGGTGTCACGGGAGCTCCCGTGAGGGGTGAGTTACCGGAAAATCGCAACAACCTGCCGGTGGACCGTGCCTTTGGCACGTGTCAGACGTTGTTGCTCAATAGGGGAGAGCCGCGTCGGCCGCAAGGAGGCAATTGGCGATGCGTGTGGGAACGTTCGTACTGGCAGCCCAGTTTCCGGGGCAGGGGCCAGGTGAAGCGCTGTATCGCGCTGTCCGGTCCACCGAGGTGGCGGAGGAATCCGGCCTCGACTCGGTCTGGCTGGCAGAGCATCATTTCGTGCCGTACGGGGTCTGCCCCTCCGCCGTCACGCTGGCCGCGCTGCTGCTCGGCCGCACCCGCAGGATCCGGGTGGGCACGGCGGTGAGCGTGCTGTCGACCCAGCACCCGGTGGCGCTCGGCGAACAGGCCGCGCTGCTCCATCTCACCAGCGGCGGCCGGTTCACGCTCGGCGTCGGCCGGGGCGGCCCCTGGGTGGATCTGGAGGTGTTCGGCGGGGGCCTGGAGGCGTACGAGAAGGGCTTCCCGGAGTCCCTGGAGCTGCTGCTCGACTGGCTGGGCAGCCCGAAGGTGACCGGGCGCGGCGAGCGGTACGGCTTCCGCGAGGTCGCCGTGGTCCCCCGGGCCGACGAGCTGCTCGCCGAGGACGGCGGCGAGAGCCCCGGCGGCCCCGAGGTGGTCGTCGCGTGCACCTCTGCGAAGACGGTGAAGCTCGCCGCGGAGAACGGCCTGCCGATGCTGCTCGGGATGCACTGCGGGGATCAGGAGAAGGCCGACATGGTCGCCCTGTGGCGCTCCACCGCGCTCGCCGCGGGCCGCTCGCCCGAGAGCGTCCGCGAGGCCGGGCACGTGTCCGCGGGGGTGGCCCAGATCGCCGACCGTCCCCAGGAGGCGGTGGAGACGCTGGTTAAGGCGATGCCGGGCTGGCTGCGGCAGGGTCTGGAGGCCCATGTCACGGTCGACGGCCGGCACCGGGTGATGCGCGATCCGGTCGCGTACACGGAGCTGCTGTGCGGTCTTCATCCTGTGGGGCCGCCCCGGCTCGCCGCCGACCGGCTCGCAGCCACCGCCGAGCGGACGGGCATCACCCGCTTCGCGCTCCTGGTGGAGGGGTCGGGAGATCTGGCGGCCACGGAGGAGAACGTAGCGCGGCTCGGTACCGAAGTGCTCCCGCTGCTCACCTGACAGGTCGTCGGAGGTACGGGGGCTGCCGCTCCGGAGCCAGTCGCGCGGTCTCGGCCCGGAACGGCAGCAAGCGTTTAACAGTCCCGCAGTTCGGGCGACTGGTTGAGCAACTGGCCCCTCACCGAGGTGAAGCGGGCCAGACGCTCGTCGACCGACGGGTCCAGCGGGAACACCGCGACGCGGTGGCAGTTCTGGAATGCCAGGCGCACCCCGAAGTGCCGCTGGAGCGCGCCGCGGATCGCATCACTCGCGAGCGCGCGCAGCAGCTGACCACGTGCCTGCTCGTCCGGCGGGGGCGTCTGGTTGTCGGCGAACTCTCCGCCGTCCACCTTCAGCTGTGCCACCAGAGAGCTGATCATCTCCCATGCGAAGGGCAGGGAGGTCCGGACGCAGTCGACGAAGTCGGCTTCGTCGACCTCGCCTCGCTCGGCCTGTTCCAACAGCGCCGGTGAGACGTCGAGCGACATGGGTTCTCCTCTCGCGACCCCGACGCCGGGCCGGGGCCTTACGGGCAGGGAAGGAGGACGGCGACGCAGCGTACACAGACGACGACCTCCTGCTTACACGGTAAGGGTGCGGTCCGGGCCGCACCAGGAGATTGGGAACACAACCGGCCAATAACGAAGGGGCGCAAAGAGGGGCAAGCCCCGACTGCGCCCCCTGGACGAAAACGGGGTGACGGGAGTGGCAGGGGGAGAATCGCGTGGAACACCCCTCGTCGAGTAGCGTTGCCGACCATGCGTCTCGTCATCGCCCGCTGCTCCGTGGACTACGCCGGCCGGCTCACTGCCCACCTGCCCTCCGCTCCCCGTCTGATCCTGGTGAAGGCGGACGGGAGCGTGTCGATCCACGCCGACGACAGGGCGTACAAACCCCTCAACTGGATGTCACCGCCCTGCACTCTGAAGGAGGGCACCGGCGACACCGCGGACGTCTGGACCGTGGTGAACAAAGCGGGCGAGAAACTCATCATCACGATGGAGGAAATCCTCCACGACTCGTCCCACGAGCTGGGTGTCGACCCGGGCCTGATCAAGGACGGCGTCGAAGCGCACCTGCAGGAACTGCTCGCCGACCGGATCGAGATCCTCGGCGAGGGCTACACCCTGATCCGCCGCGAGTACTTCACCGCCATCGGGCCGGTCGACATCCTGTGCCGGGACGCCGACGGCCAGACCGTCGCCGTGGAGCTGAAGCGGCGCGGCGACATCGACGGCGTGGAGCAGCTGACCCGCTATCTGGAACTGCTCAACCGCGATCCGCACCTCGCCCCGGTGAAGGGCGTCTTCGCGGCCCAGGAGATCAAGCCCCAGGCCCGGGTGCTGGCGACGGACCGCGGGATCGGCTGTGTCGTGCTCGACTACGACGCGATGCGCGGCATCGAGGACGACAAGCTCCGGCTGTTCTGACCCGCCCCGCTGCCCCTGTTCCCGCTTCCTTTCCGGTCCCCGACGCCGGACGTGCCCGTCACGTCCGGCGTTCGTCGGTTCCGGGGCGGTTCAGGCGATGGCCGGACCGCTGTCCGCGCTCGCCGCCGACGACGAGGAGGGGCCGCTCGCCGAGTCGGAGGTGTCGGGCGAGGACGGCTCGGGTTCGGTGGCCGTGTCCGTCGGGCTCGGGGACTCGGTCTCCGTCGGGCCGGCGGTCGGGCTGGAGGTCTTCGTCGGCCTGGGCGACTTCGTCGTGGTGGGCGACGTGGTCGGCTCGTGCGACGGCGGCCTGCTGCTGGACGACGGGTCCGAGGACGGGGTGCCGCTCGGTTCCGTCGGGTCCGTGGACGGTGTACCGCTGCCGCTCGGCGTGATCTCGGTGCCCGACGGACCGGGCGTCTCCGGACTGCCGCTGGATGCCGGGTCGGCGGAGGTCGAACCGTCGGCCGGGCCGTCGGCCGGCACTTCGTCCTCGCCGCCGTCCTGGCTCTGCGACTGTTCGGTCGTGACGTCCTGGTTCCCCTGGACGTCGTCGTCGCCGGAGGTCAGCCCCAGCCCGACCACCGTGCCGAGCACACCGGTCAACAGGACGCCCGCGGCCGTCGCGACCAGATTACGCCGGGCCCCGGCGAGCAGCCCGAAGCGGCCTCCCCGCGCGCCCCCGGCGGCCTTGGGCGCGCTTGGCCGCGAGATCACCGCGGTGGCGCCCTCGTACGGCCTCGGCGGCGTCTGCGTCACGGACGGCCTCGTGCCGGCGGGCGGCGTCGCCGGCGCCTCGGCTCGCGAAACCGGCAGCTCGTCCCCGGGCGGGGTGAGGACGATGGGCAGCGGGCCGCCGGAACGGTCCGCGACCAGGGCGAGCGCGCGTCGTCCGGCCACCGCCCCGGACTTGTCCGCCAGCGCCCCGCGCATGCTGATCGAGGTCTCCAGCTCGGCCCTGGCCCGGTCCGGATTTCCGGCCAGGAGCGCGAGTACCCCCAACTCGTGGTGGAAGTAGGCCTCTTCGGCGAGCTCCCCGGCGATCCGGGCCGCCTCCTGGCCGATCCGCAGCGCCTTCTCCCAGGCTCCCCAGTGCAGGCCCGCCGCGAAGGCCGGGGTGGCGCTGCGGGCCAGCAGCACGGCCACGCTGGTCTGCCCCGCCCCGTCGCCGGGCACCAGCTGCGCCATCGCCGCGATGACGGCGTCGCCCTCGGCCGTCACCCGCTCGGGGGTGACCGAGGGGTGACCGGCCCACCAGGCGTAGTGCTGGGCCGCGGTACGGGCCCGCTCGGTGGCGTCCTCGCCGTATCCGGCGGCCTCCAGCTGGGTGACGACACCGGCGGCGAGCCGGTAGCGCGAACCGGCCGGGGAGAGCAGCCCGCAGCCGGCCAGTTCGCCGAGCGCGGCATCCGCGTGGGTGTCCCCGATGAGCGCCGGCAGATGCGCCTGGTGCGGCACCTCGCCGCCCAGGGCCACCGCGAAGCGCAGGGTGTCGCGGGCGGGCCCGCTCAGCCGTGAGGCGAGCAGTGCGGCGGGCGCCGCCCCCTCCCCGAGGCTGGGCAGCGGGATGTGGACCCCGTCGACGGCCTGGTCGTGCCCGAAGGGGGCGGCCGTGGGCAGGCCGTCGCGGCCGCCGGAATCGCCGTACGCCTCGGGGTCGGTGCGCAGCAGATCGCGCTGGCGCAGCAGGGCGGCCGCCTGGACGAAGCGCAGCGGCAGCCCCTCGGACTCGAACCAGAGGTCTCCCGCCCAGTTCGCCTCCTCTTCGGTGAGCGGGCGCTCGGCGGCCCGCTCCAGCAGGTCGACCGCGGCGCTGCGGCCGAGGCCCGCGAGGAAGACCTCTTCGAGGTGCGAGTCCGTGGTGGGCGCGGCGACGTCCGGAACCGTCGCGAACAGGAAGGCGCACTCCGGTGTCGCGTCGAGCAGCTCCTCCAGCGCGGCCCCGCCGAACTCCAGGTCGTCGAGCAGCACGACGGCGCCGATGCCCCGGACCCGTTCGAGCAGCCGGTCACGGTCCGGGCGGTGCAGCGTCGCGTCGTGTACGGCCTCGAAGAGCCCGTACAGCAGGTCGGTGGCGCTCCGCTTGTAGCCGCTGAGCCGTACGACTCCGTCCGGTGCCAGGTCCGCGCAGTCGGCCGCGACTGCGTCGAGCAGTGCCGTGCGGCCCGATCCGGCGGGTCCGGTGAGCCGCACCGAGCGGCCCTGGGACAGCAGGCGCACCAGTCGTTCGCGCTCCGGCGCGCGTTCCAGGAGCGGCAGTTGGGGGGTGGGCGGGCCGGGTGGTACGGGCGGCGCGGTGGCGCGTTCGCGGTCGGCCCGGCCGGTCGCGGTGCGCCGGGCGGGCGGGCCGGGCTGCTCCCCCGGCGGGCACAGCTCGACCTCGCTGCCGTCGATCGGGTTGACGGTGAGGAGGTAGTCGCCCGCTATGAGCCGGACGACGCGTGCCTGCGGCGTCGGCTGGCCGGGCTCCGGGGTCAGCTGGTCACGGGCCGGCCGTCTGCGGCCGGACCCCTCGCCGAAGCCGCCGTTGTCCCGGCCGTACTCTTCCGGTCCCCGGTGTGTCGGGTCCATCGCCAAAGCCCCCAGACGCGTCGCGCACGATTGCCCCTCCGGCCTCGCACGCCCCGCTGTCGCTTCCGGTCCGGTGTCCGCCCGGTGGGTTCGTCAATCGGCGGACGGGCGAACCCTAGACCGTCGCGCCGGGTCCCCGCACAGTCGGGGGGTCACGCCGCCCGAAGCGCGCGTTCTCGCGCGGATTGTGCGCTTTCGACCCCGGCGTACGCCGCTACACGCGCGGCAGCGATTCCGCGGCGATTCCGCCTTCGATGGCCAGGATGCGGTGCAGCCGGGTCGCCACCAGCAGGCGCTGCATCTGCGGCGGCACGCCGCGGAGCACCAGCCGCCGCCCGGCCCGTCCGGCCCTGCGGTGTGCGCCCATGATGACGCCGAGTCCGGTGGCGTCCCAGGAATCCAGCTCGGTCAGGTCGAGCACCAGGTCGCCGACGCCGTCGTCGAGGGCCGAGTGCAGGGCCGTACGGGCGTCCGCCGCGCTTCGGACGTCGAGGCGGCCCCCGACGACCAGCTCGGCGTGGTCGCCCCTGATGTGCATATGCGCTCCCCTGGAATGCTCCGTGGCAAAGTTCGTCTGTCTGTTCTGTCTCTCCCACAACTGACTGCGGCAGCGACAGGGAAGTTGCCGTCTGTAAGCGAACCGATACCGAATTCACCCCGTGGAGTGACCGAGGCGCGGCGAGGGCCCGATCGGACCCGGTGATTCCGGGAGACTCCCCGGGATCTCCGGGCCTGACCGACGGCAGATCAGGCAACCGGAGACCGAAAACGATCAGTACGTGTAGAAGCCCTGCCCGCTCTTGCGGCCGATGTCACCAGCATCCACCATCCGGCGCATCAGCTCCGGAGCGGCGAACTTCTCGTCCTGCGACTCGGTGTAGATGTTGCTCGTGGCGTGCAGCAGGATGTCGACGCCGGTCAGGTCCGCCGTGGCGAGCGGGCCCATGGCGTGGCCGAAGCCCAGCTTGCAGGCGATGTCGATGTCCTCGGCCGAGGCGACGCCCGACTCGTACAGCTTGGCGGCCTCGACGACGAGCGCCGAGATCAGCCGGGTGGTGACGAAGCCGGCGACGTCACGGTTGACGACGATGCAGGTCTTGCCGACGGACTCGGCGAACTCCCGCGCGGTGGCGAGGGTTTCGTCACTGGTCTTGTAGCCCCGTACGAGTTCGCAGAGCTGCATCATCGGGACCGGCGAGAAGAAGTGCACGCCGACGACTCGCTCGGGGCGCTCCGTCACGGCCGCGATCTTGGTGATCGGGATGGCGGAGGTGTTGGAGGCGAGCACCGTGTCGTCCCGGACGATCTTGTCGAGGGCCCGGAAGATCTCGTGCTTGACCTCCAGCTTCTCGAAGACGGCCTCGACGACGACATCCGCGTCGGCGACCGCGTCGAGGTCGGTGGTGGTCGTGATGCGGGCGAGCGCGGCCTCGGCGTCGGCGGCGTCCAGCTTGCCCTTGGAGACGAACTTGCCGTAAGACGCCTCGATGCCGCCACGCCCACGGGCCAGTGCCTCGTCGGTGACATCGCGCAGCACCACGTCCCAGCCCGCCTGGGCGGAGACCTGCGCGATGCCGGACCCCATGAGTCCGGCTCCGATGACGGCAAGCTTCCTGGCCACGTCTGCACCCCTTGGTTTTCTGCCCGCCTCTGCAGCTGGTCCCTGCACGGCCGGGTCTCGACGGTTCTTCACATGCTCTCCGGCGGAGATTAGTACCGTTGGGGGGCCCTGGGGTCGTGAAGAGATGCGCGTCACGTCTCACATGACGGACATCACACCGGGACCCCTCATTCGGCGGCGCGCCGGGCGTAGTTGAGGACCTTTTCGCCGAACAGGTCCTCGATGTCGTCGAGCAGGACGAGCGCGTCCCGGGACACCTCGCCCGCCTTGCGGCCGGCCACCATCTCACGGCGGATGTACGCCATGAGCGTGCTGTGCACCCAGGCGAGCTGACCCGCCACCAGGATCGGCGTCGGGTCCCCGGGCTCCGTCCCGCACTCCGCCTGGAGCGTCGTCTCCAGATGCTGAAGAACCTCCTGCTGTGCGTGCCAGAGGCGGTCCTTGAGGCCGTCCGTACCCTCGATGGCCTGCATGAAGCGCTCGTAACCGTTGCCAGTCAGTGCACATGAGTGGGTCCTGGACCCACTCATGTGTGCTGGGCGCGTTCCGAACAGTGTTGGACGCGCTGGGTCGCCGCTTTCTCGTCCCGTCCGGCGGCCCGCCTCCGGGGGCGTGGTCCGTGGCGCGTGGGCGGGTTCCCTCACGCCCCGTGCACCTGGTCCGGCCTGGGCTGTCCGATGCCCCGCACGAGCGGCGATCGCCGTGGCGGTGGGCACACGCGTCTTCCGGCGGGCGGATGCCTGACTAAGGGCTGTCCCGTAATCCCTGGCGGGCGCGACGACAGCCACGGCACCTCGCCGCGTTGTCGGAACGCCCGAATACATCCAACATCCAGTATTCGGGCGTCCCTCCGCCTTGCGATGCACCGCGTCTGACGCCGCACGCTGATCCACCAGGGATTGCGGGACAGCCCTTAGGCTGACCGCATGGTCAATCTGACACGTATCTACACGCGCACCGGCGACCAGGGGACCACCGCCCTCGGCGACATGAGCCGGACCGCCAAGACCGATCTGCGGATCTCCGCGTACGCCGACACGAATGAGGCCAACGCCGTCATCGGTACCGCGATCGCGCTCGGGCAGCTCCCCGAGGACGTCGTGAAGGTCCTCGTCCGTGTGCAGAACGACCTGTTCGACGTGGGCGCGGACCTGTCGACCCCGGTCGTCGAGGACCCGGCGCTTCTAAAAAAAATGGTCCCGCCGCTGCGGGTGGAGCAGAGTTACGTCGACAGGCTGGAGGCGGACTGCGACCACTTCCTGGAGCAACTGGAGAAGCTGCGCAGCTTCATCCTGCCGGGCGGCACCCCCGGGGCGGCGCTGCTGCACCAGGCGTGCACGGTGGTCCGGCGCGCGGAGCGGTCCACCTGGGCGGCGCTGGAGGTGCACGGCGAAGTGATGAACGCGCTGACCGCGACGTATCTCAACCGGCTCTCCGACCTGCTGTTCATCCTCGCCAGGACGGCGAACAAGGAGGTCGGCGACGTGCTGTGGGTGCCGGGCGGCGAGCGGTAGCCGTCCCGGTCCGCGGACCGGGACGGGCCGGGGTCAGCTCGACGGCCCCGGCCCCGGCGCCGCCTTCGGGAACAGCGTGTAGCTCCCCGCGATGACCACGTTGATCCCGATCACGAACAGCATCTTCTGCTGCCACGCCTGCAACGACGACACGTCGCCGTCTCCGCCCACGTACCAGACGGCCGCCTGGAGCAGCGCCAGCGCGGTCACAGCCGCGACCGTCCAGCGCGCCGCGACCTTCCACTCGTGCACCGCGCGCGCCATGCCGTACTTCGGCGGCTTCACCGGCGGCGGGCCGCCCGCGAAGCGGTGCGCGACCCGGGCGTCGGCCCAGCGGATCGTGGAGTGGCCGAGCCCCACCGTGAAGCCGATGTAGACCGCGGCGAGCCCGTGCTTCCAGTCGGGCTGAGCCCCGTTCTTCAGGTCGATGGCGGTCACCACCAGCAGTACGACCTCCAGCAGCGGCTCGCACAGCAGCACGGCCGCGCCCAGCCTCGGTTTCTTCGCCAGGTACCGCAGCGCGAGCCCCGCGGCCAGCAGCACCCAGAAGGCGACTTCGCAGAACACGATCAGCGTGACGATCACAGCCCTCTCCTTTCCGTCTCCTCCAGCCTCCCGGCCGCCCGGCCCGGATTCGTCGTCTGCGATGACGAACCACGACTGCATCCTTCGATGTACTCGCGCCTCGCCCCTGGTACGGAGGTCCGGGCGCGGGCCGCCGTGTTGGATGGGAGGGTGCTCTCCCTTCCCCGGCCGCACCGCCACGACGTGCTCCTGGCGGTCATCGGCCTCTTCGGCGGCCTCGTCCTGTGGATGCTCGGTCTGAACATCCAGGGTGACCGGACCTTCGTCGCCCCCTGGGTGTCCCTGCTGCCGCTCGCCGTCGTGTCGGCGCTCGAAGTGGTCCGCCGGACCGCCCCGCAGACTGCCCTGGTCATCGGCACACTCGCACTGGTCGCGGACCAGTTCACGGTCGGGAACCTGGCGACGGTGCTGATGTTCACGGACCTGATGTACGCGGCCGTGCTGTACGGGAAGCCGTCCGCCGCCCGCCGCATCCCGGTGACCACGTTCCTGATCACGATCGCGGTCACCATCGGGTTCCTGGCCTGGTTCCGCGACGCCCAGGCACTGCTCATCGGCGTCGTCACCGCCATGGTCTCGTTCCTGCCCGCCATCACCGGGGTCAGCGTCCGCAACCACCGCGACGCCGCCGAGACGGCCCGGCTGCACGCCGAACAGACCGCGCTGCTGGCCGAGATGGACCGGGCCCAGGCCGTGACCGCCGAGCGCACCCGGATGGCCCGCGAACTCCACGACATGGTGGCCAACCACCTGTCCGCGATCGCCATCCACTCCACCGCCGCGCTCTCCATCGACGACCCGGGCACCTCCCGCGATGCGCTGGGGGTGATCCGGGAGAACAGCGTCGCCGGGCTCGCCGAGATGCGGAGGCTGATCGGGCTGCTGCGTACCGGCGGCGGCGCCCTGGAACCGGCCGCCTCGCCCACCCTCGCCTCGCTGGACGCCCTGCTGGAGCAGACCCGTACGAACGCTGCGTCGAGCGGCCTGACCTGTACGTTCGAGGACGAGCGGGGCGAGGGCGTCACACTGCCCACGCCGGTCGAGCTGGCCGCGTACCGGATCGTCCAGGAGTCCCTGACGAACGCGCTCAAGCATGCCGCGCCGGGCCCGGTCACGGTGCGGCTCGGGCAGTCCGGGCAGCTGCTCACGGTGGAGGTCAGCAGTGTGTTCGGGGGCCGCCCCGGGCCGCGCGCACCCGGCTCGGGGGCCGGTCTGGTGGGGATGCGGGAGCGGGTGGCGCTGCTGGGCGGCGCGATCGAGGCCGGTCCGTCAACCACCGGCGACGGTACGAAGATCTGGCGGGTACGGGCCGAACTGCCCGTGGAGGAAGGGGCGTCGAGGACATGACGATCCGGGTTGTGGTTGCCGAGGACCAGTCGGCCGTACGGGCGGGGCTGGTACTGATTCTGCGCAGTGCCCCCGACATCGAGGTCGTGGGCGAGGCCGGGGACGGCGAGGAGGCGGTGCGCCTGGCGCGCGAGCTGCGGCCGGACCTGGTGCTGATGGACATTCAGATGCCTCGGCTGGACGGCGTGTCGGCGACCGGGCAGGTGGTGGCCGAACGACTCTCGGACGTGCTGGTGCTGACCACGTTCGATCTGGACGAGTACGTCTTCGGGGCCCTGCGGGCGGGGGCCGCGGGCTTCCTGCTGAAGAACACCGACGCACGCGATCTGCTCGACGCCGTACGGACAGTGGCGCGCGGCGAGGGGCTGATCGCCCCGGGCGTGACGCGCAGGCTCATCGCCGAGTTCGCCGGGGCTTCTCCCGCACGGCCGGCGAACGCGCCCGACCCCGCGGTGCTGGACGCGCTCACCCGGCGGGAGCGGGAGGTTCTGGGCTGCCTCGGCGAGGGCCTGTCGAACGCCGAGATCGCGGTCCGGCTCTCCGTGGCGGAGGCGACGGTGAAGACCCATGTGAGCAGGCTGCTGGGCAAGCTGGAGCTGCGCAGCCGGGTCCAGGCGGCGGTACTCGCACAGGAATTGGGAGTCTGAAGGTTTAGTCGCGAACTTTGGTCCAGACCTCTTGACGATTGGTCCAGACCTTCCTAATCTCACCGAGCACACTGCGGTGAGCACGCCATGACAAGGCGGGCTCAGGGCGGCGCAGGGTTTGCAGTCCACGGACCACCCCCGATTGTCCGGACCTCACCCGAGGAGCACCGTTGAGCACTGAAACCCCCCTACGCCGGACCCGATTCAGACTCGGGACCGGAAGAGCCACCAGATCCAGAGCAGTCGCCGGTGTCACCGCGCTGCTGCTTCCACTCGCCGCGATGGTCGGCCTGGCCTCCCCCGCCGAGGCCGCCACCTCGGCGACCGCCTCCTTCGTCAAGAAATCCGACTGGGGCAGCGGCTTCGAGGGCCAGTGGACGGTGAAGAACACCGGCACCACCGCCCTGTCCTCCTGGACCATCGAGTGGGACTTCCCCTCCGGCACCGCGGTCGGCTCCGCCTGGGACGCCACCGTCACCGGCTCCGGAACCCACTGGACCGCCAAGAACCTCGGCTGGAACGGTTCGGTCGCCCCCGGCGCCTCCGTCAGCTTCGGCTTCAACGGCACCGGCCCCGGCGCCCCCACCGGCTGCAAGCTGAACGGCGCCTCCTGCGACGGCGGCAGCGTCCCCGGCGACAACGCCCCCTCAGCACCGGGCACCCCCACCGCGAGCGCCGTCACCGACACCTCGGCCAAGCTGAGCTGGTCCGCCGCGACCGACGACAATGGCATCAAGAACTACGACGTGCTGCGGGACGGCACGGTCGTCTCGACCGTCACCGGCACGACGTACACGGACTCCGGCCTCAAGGCCGGCACCGACTACTCGTACACCGTGCAGGCCCGTGACACCGCCGACCAGACCGGCCCGGTCAGCGGCGCGGTCAAGGTCCATACCACCGGCGGCGGCGGCAACCCCGACCCCGGCACCGGCGGCAAGGTCAACCTCGGTTACTTCACCGACTGGGGCGTCTACGGCCGCAATTACCACGTCAAGAACCTGGACACCTCGGGTTCCGCCGCGAAGATCACGCACATCAACTACGCCTTCGGCAACGTCCAGGGCGGCAAGTGCACGATCGGTGACTCCTACGCCGACTACGACATGGCGTACACCGCCGACAAGTCCGTCGACGGCGTCGCCGACACCTGGGACCAACCGCTGCGCGGCAGCTTCAACCAGCTGCGCAAGCTCAAGGCGAAGTACCCGCACATCAAGGTGCTGTGGTCGTTCGGCGGCTGGACCTGGTCCGGCGGCTTCGGTGAGGCCGCGAAGAACCCGGCCGCGTTCGCCGACTCCTGCTACAAGCTGGTGGAGGACCCCCGCTGGGCCGATGTCTTCGACGGCATCGACATCGACTGGGAGTACCCCAACGCCTGCGGCCTGACCTGTGACACCAGCGGCCCGGCCGCGCTGAAGGGCCTCACCACCGCGCTGCGCTCGAAGTTCGGCAGCAACAACCTGGTGACGGCCGCCATCACCGCCGACGGCTCCGAGGGCGGCAAGATCGACGCCGCCGACTACGCCGGCGCCGCCCAGTCCCTGGACTGGTACAACGTGATGACGTACGACTTCTTCGGCGCCTGGGCGGCCAAGGGTCCGACCGCCCCGCACTCCCCGCTCACCTCCTACG
>NZ_JBIWKI010000021.1:0-28932 GCF_044765565.1 Streptomyces sp. NPDC102437
GAATCGGTGGTAGAGGCGCACCCCTGGACGTTGTCGACAAGCGCTGCTCTTGGATGCCGAGGGGCGGGGGGGGCCCCCACCCCCCCGGGGGGGCCCCCCCCCAACCCCCCCCCCCCCCCCCCCCCCCCGGGGCCGGGGGGAAACCAGGGGCCCCCACCACCCACCCCCCCCCCCCCCCCCCCCCCCCCCCCCCCCCCCCCCCCCCCCCCCCCCCCCGCCCCCCCCCCCGGGGGCCCCCCCCCCCCGGGGGGGGGGGCGCCCCCCCCCCCCCCCCCCCCACATGTCCGCCGCGTCAGGATGTCAGAGCCGCATGGCCGTCAGAACTGCAGACCCCAGGAGTTGATCTTCCCGGTGTCCGCCGCCGCGTTGTCGGCGACCCGCAGCTTCCAGGTGCCGTTGGCCACCTCCGACGAGGCGTTCACGGAGTAGGTGGTGATCACGTTGTCCGCGCTGCCACCGGTCCCGAATGCCTTCAGGTTGTAGACCGAACCGTCGGGTGCGACGAGGTCGATCTTGAGGTCGCCGCTGTAGGTGTGCGTGATGTTCACGGGCACGCTCAGCGTGGCCGGCGCGTTGCCGGTGACACCGGTGACGGTGATCGGCGACTCGACGGTGGAGTTGTCGGCGATGGTGTAGCTCGTCGTGCTCTCGAACTTCTTGCCCGGCGGCGTGGTGGTGCCGCTGCCGACGTTCAGCAGCCGGTTCGGCGAGCCCGTACCCGGGCTGGTCACCACTCCGGTGCTGGCCGCGGCGACCAGTCCGGCGGAGACCTGTGCCGGGCTGTCGCTCGGGTGGGCGGCCAGGTAGAGGGCCGCGGCACCCGCGACGTGCGGCGTCGCCATCGACGTACCGGAGATCGTGTTGGTGGCGGTGTCTCCGGTGTTCCAGGCCGAGGTGATCGACGAGCCGGGGCCGAAGATGTCCAGCACGCTGCCGTAGTTGGAGAAGCTGGAGCGGGCGTCGGTACTGGTGGTGGAGCCGACCGTGATGGCCTCGGTGACCCGTGCCGGGGACTTCGTGGAGGCGTCGGTCGACTCGTTGCCCGCGGCGACGGCGTACGTGACGCCGGATGCGATGGACTTGCGTACGGCGGCGTCCAGCACCGAGTCCACCCCGCCGCCCAGGCTCATGTTGGCGACCGCGGGCTTGACGGCGTTCGCCGTCACCCAGTCGATGCCCGCGACGACCTGCTCGGTCGTGCCGGAACCGCTGTCGTCGAGGACCCGGACGGAGACGATCTTCGCCTTCTTGGCGACGCCGTACGACGACCCGGCGACGGTGCCCGCCACGTGGGTGCCGTGACCGTAGCCGTCGTCCGCCGTGTTGTCGTCGTCGATGGCGTCGTAGCCGTACGAGGCCCGGCCGCCGAAGTCGGTGTGGGTGATCCGCACACCGGTGTCGATGATGTACGCGGTGACACCCTGGCCCCCGTTGTCGGGGTAGGTGTAACTCTGGTTCAGCGGAAGGGACTTCTGGTCGATCCGGTCGAGGCCCCAGGAGGGCGGCGAGGGCTGGGTGCCGGTGACACGGAAGGTCCGGTTCTGCACGACGGACTCGACGGCCGGGTCGGCGGCGAACTTCTTCGCCCGGCTCTCCGAGAGCTCCACCGCGTAGCCGTTGACGGCGGTGCGGTAGGTCCTCTTGATCTTGGCGCCGTACTCCTTGGCGAGCGCCCTGCCCTTCGCGGAGCCCGCGTCGGCCGCCGATTCGTCGAGCGTGACGATGTAGCTGCCGCTGATGGTGCCCGGGGCGCCCGCGTTCTGGATCCGGCCTTCGGCCGTCGGCCCGGACGCCGAGGCGGGGAACACCGCCGCGCCGGAGAGCACGAGGGCCGCACCGGCCATGACACTCGCCGCGGCGAGTCTTCGGCGCGCGTGGGGGGTGTGACGCGTCACTGACATGTGGGGGGTCCTCCTCGATCGAGGTGCACTGGTGGGGGGTCGCGTGCCGACGGAGGGACGAAAGCGCCGAACGGCATGAGCATGACAAACCCCATTGCTGGTGTCGCGCTGCCCAAGTCCCTGCCGACAGCGAAAGATTGACCGATTCTTGGGAATCGCACAAGGGTGCGCAGGGCTCTGCAATACCTTCGCCATCGGGCTGCCACGCGTCTGACATGCTGACCGGCATGCCCGCATACATCTGCCCGCAGGACGGCACCCGCGCCGACACCACCGCTCTCACCTGGTGCTGCCCGGTCTGCCGTGGCCCCTGGGACCTCGAATTCGAAGCCGCCGGCACGTTCTCGGTCAACTCTCTGACCGGACGCGTCAATTCACTGTGGCGTTACGAAGAGGTGCTGCCGCTCTCCTCGCCCACGACCACGCTCGGCGAGGGCCGCACCCCGCTCGTACCGCTCACCGGCACGGTCTCGGCCAAGCTCGACTTCCTGATGCCGACCCTCTCCTTCAAGGACCGCGGCGCGGTGATGCTCGCCGAGCTGGCCCGCCGGCTGTCGCCCGAACGCGTCGTCGCAGACAGCAGCGGCAACGCCGGGACGGCGGTCGCCGCGTACTGCGCCCGCGCCGCGCTCCCCTGCACGGTGTACGTCCCCGAGGGCACGTCCCCGAAGAAAACCGAGCAGATCCGGGCCCACGGCGCCCGCCTGGAGATCGTCCCGGGCGACCGGGAGGCCACCGCGACCGCCGCCCGTACCGCCGCCGACGTCCCCGGCACCTTCTACGCCTCGCACGTCTTCAACCCGTACTTCCTGCACGGCACGAAGACGTACGTGTACGAGCTGTGGGAGGACCTCGGCGGCCGTCTCCCGGACGCCATCGCCGTACCCGTCGGCAACGGCACCCTTCTCCTCGGCGCGGCCCTGGCCACCGCCGAGCTCCACGCCAGGGGGCTGATCGACCGGCGACCGGCGCTGATCGCCGTCCAGGCCGAAGCCGTCTCGCCGCTGGCCGCCGCCTTCCGCGCGGGCGCCGACGACCTGCTTCCCGACGGCCTGCCCGGCGCCCCCGCCGCCACCCTCGCCGAGGGCATCGCCATCCCACGCCCGCCGCGCGCACGGGCCATCCTGGCCGCGGTCAGGCAATCGGGCGGCACCTTCCTCACGGTGACCGAGGATCAGATCCGTACCGCACAGCTGGACCTGGCGGCGCGCGGCTTCTACGTGGAGACGACGGGCGTCGCCTGCTGGGCCGCGGTCGGCGGCTGGACGGACCGGAGCGTCGTCGTTCCGCTGTGCGGCGCGGGTCTCAAGACCGGCCTCGCGGGCTGACGCAGCGGCCCGCCGGACGGCCGGGCGGGACGGGCAGGGCGGGCGGGACGGGCAGCCGGGCAGGGCGGGACGGCCGGGACGGGCAGCCTGGCAGGGCGGGAACGGACCGGCCCGTCGCGGCACCGGTGCCCGCCACCCCCGTCAGCCGTTCACCCCGCGTGCCGCGCACCGTCGCGCGGCGCGCGCTTCCCTACCTTCGTACGGTGAGCCTCTCGCGCCTCGTTCTCCTCACGTCCCTCACGGCCCTGGTCGCGGGCGCACTGATCGCGCCTGGGGCCCCCGTCCCCTACACGGCGCCGCCCGCCACAGCGGCGCCTCCTTCCGCGGCGGCCACCGCCTGCGGCCGGGACACCGATCCCGCCTGGGCGCCGACGTCCACCCGGTTCGGCGAGGCGGACGGCTACGACCCCTACACCGGCAACGGATACCTGGGCCACCGGGTGCCCGCGGCGGGCGCCGGATACGCGGCTTCGGGCGAGAAGACCGGCTGGCCGCTGTTCACCCCGCGCTACGACGGCGCGTTCGTCTCCGGTCTGTTCGGGCGCGACAAGGATCTCGCCGCCGGCCGCGAGGTGGTCGCCGCACTCCCGAGCTGGACCGACCTCGACGTGCGCGTCGGCGAGGAGACCTACGGATCCGAAACGCCTGCCGGCCGGATCTCGCACTACCGCCAGACGCTCTTCCTGCGCTGCGGACTGGTGCGGACATCGCTGCGGTGGACCACGGCCGACGGCCGCGCGACCGACCTGACGTACGAGGTGCTCGCCGACCGGTCCGATGTGCACACGGGCGCCGTACGACTGCGCATGAAGCCGCACTGGAACGGCACCGCGACCGTCACCGGCCGGCTCGACCCGAGGGGCGCGCGCCGGATCGCCCTCGCCGCCGACGGTACGTTCCGCACCCTCGGCACCAGGACCGCCGGCGCGATCGTCCAGATGCTGCGCACCGGCGGACCGGGGGCCGGAGCACCGGTCTCGGCACGGAGCACGCACCGGGTGCGCGCGGGGCGTACGTACACCTTGGAGAAGTACGTCGGCGTCGACACCGCGCTCACCTCCGCCGCGCCGCGCGCCGCCGCCCGCGAGGCCGCCCGGCGCGCGGCGCGGCGCGGCTGGTCCGGAGTGCTCACGGCCAACGCGGCGGCCTGGCGGCGGGCCTGGGCGGCCGACATCTCCGTCCCGAACAGTCCCGACCTCCAGAAATGGCTGCGGGCGGCACAGTACGGACTGCTGGCCTCCACCCGGACCGGGTCCCGCGACAGCATCGCGCCGACCGGTCTGACCAGCGACAACTACGCAGGCATGGTGTTCTGGGACGCCGAGACCTGGATGTACCCGGGGCTGCTGGCCACCCGCCCCGAGCTGGCCCGCCCGGTCGTCGAGTACCGCTACCGCACCCGCGGCGCGGCCCGCGCCAACGCCCGGAAGCTGGGGTTCCAGGGCCTGTTCTACCCGTGGACGAGCGCGAGCAGGGGCGAGCTGTGGTCCGAGTGCCAGAGCTGGAACCCCCCGCACTGCATCACCCAGAACCATCTGCAGGGCGATGTGTCACTGGCCGTCTGGCAGTACTACCTGGCGACCGGGGACCGCGACTGGCTGGCCGGGCACGGCTGGCCGCTGCTCGCCGGGATCGCCGAGTTCTGGGCCTCGCGGGCCACGGCCGACGACGACGGCGGCTACTCCGTGAAGGAGGTCGCGGGCCCCGACGAGTACAGCAACGGCGTCACCGACGGGGTCTTCACCAACGCGGTCGCCGCCACCGCCCTGCGCAACGCCACCCGCGCGGCGCAATTGCTCGGCCGCACCGCACCGGTCCGGTGGAAGCAGGTGGCGGACGGCCTGCGTATCCCGTACGACCCGGCGCGCAAGCTCTTCCTCCAGTACGCGGGGTACAACGGGTCGACGATCAAGCAGGCCGACACGGTGCTGCTGATCTACCCCCTGGAATGGCCGATGGAGCCGGGCGCCGCCGCCACCACGCTCGACTACTACGCGGCGCGCACCGACCCGGACGGCCCGGCCATGACCGACTCGGTCCACGCCATCGACGCGGCCGCGATCGGCAAGCCCGGCTGTGCGACGTACACCTACCTCCAGCGCGCCGTACGCCCGTTCACGCGCGGTCCGTACGCCCTGTTCAGCGAGGCCCGGGGCGCGAAGGCGGGCGCCCAGGACCCGCTGTCGGGCTTCCCCGCCGAGGACTTCCTCACCGGGAAGGGCGGGTTCCTCCAGGTCTTCACGCACGGCCTGACGGGGTTGCGGCTGCGCGAGCACGGGGTGCGTCTGGATCCGATGCTGCCGCCGCAGCTGGGCAGCGGTGTCACGCTGACGGGCCTGCGCTACCGGGGCCGTACGTACGACCTCGCGATCGGCCCCCGCACGACGATGGTCCGGCTGACCTCCGGCGACCCCTTCACCGTCGACTCCCCCGCAGGCCCCCGCACACTGAGCGGCACGCTCACTCTCCCCACCCGCCGCCCGGACCTCGCCGCGACCACCGACGCGGCCCGGTGCCGCCCGGTGACGGCGACATCGGAATCCCCCGGCCTGTACGCGGCGGCCGCGGTGGACGGCAGTCCGGCCACCGCCTGGTCCCCGGACGGCGCGAAGGGCGCGCTGACGGTGGACCTGGGGCGTGCGGGCGCGGTGACATCGGCCGTACCGGAGTGGGCGGACGTACAACCGTTCTCGTACCGCTTGGAGACGTCTTTCGACGGCACGCACTGGCAGCCGTACCGGGCGGGCGCGGTGGCCCGGTCGGTACGGCTGACGGTGGAGTCAGAGGACCCGCAGAAGCCTGCGGGTGTACGGGAGTTGAGGGTCACCCAGCCATGACCGCGAGGCTGTACGGGGGTCAGCCGCGGGTGCGGAGCCTGTTGCCGAAGCCGTAGTAGAGGCCGAGCAGCACACCGCCCACCGCCGCGACGATCCCCGTCGCCCGGCCCGAGCCGAGGGCCCCGGTGAGGACGACGGCCGCCGTGTACACGCTGGGCAGCCACCAGTTGAAGCCGGATCTCGCGGCCGGACGGCGTTCCATGCTTCCCCCTGATCGACATCGGCATGCCGCACACGGTGCGGCGGAGCGCTGCCGATCATGCCATCCGGCCCGGCCCGGCGGAACGGCCCGCGGGAGGAGGATTGGCCCGCGGGAAGCGACCGGCCGGGTCCGGTGCGGCGTGCGCGTCGGCGGCAACGGCGACGTACTCAGCGGGCGCCGTCGTGGCGGGGGCTGCTCAGGCTCGCGGCGAAACGGATACCGGAGGGCGGGAGCGGCGACGACCTGCCCTGGAGGCTCGCGGCAAGGGTGCGTATGGCGGGCAACCGCGCGCCCAGCGCCTGGCCGGGGCAGTCGGTGGCGAAGCCGTCGCGGTGGCCGGAGATGGCGTCGAACTCGGCCGAAGTGCCCTTGGCGTAACGGCTCTTGCCGTTGGTGGAGGTGAGCCGCACCTTGCCTGCGGCGTCGACACCGCCCAGTCCGAGCTTCCAGGCCGCGAGGGCCGCGATCGCGTGCTCCATGGCCGCCGGTACCTGCGTCCCAGGCCCGAAGGTGCCGATGGCCGCGATCCCCGTGGTGCCCTGGTTGAACCCGAGGGTGTGGGAGCCGACGACGGGGCGGTCCGCGCCGCCGGCGCGGCCTTCGTAGACGGTGCCGCACTTGTCGACGAGGAAGTTGTAGCCGAGGTCGCTCCAACTCCGGTCACGGGTCTGGCCCGTGTACAGATTGCGCAGGGTACGGGGGACGTCGGCGCAGTCGTAGCCGTTGGGTGTGTCGGTGTGATGGATGAAGACCGCCCTGACCCCTGCCGCGTAGCGCGCGTGGCGGTCGCGCCTGGTCTCGTCGGCCCGCCACCGCGCACGCGACACGATGGCCGGCCGGGGCACCAGGCGGGGCGGCACCATCGACGCCGCCCCGAGGGCCGGGAACGGGCGCCCGATGTCGGTGACCGGCCCAGCGGTCGTTCCGGGCCGCCACACGGACGGGGCCCCTTCCGGAGCCGTGTCGCGAACGGCTCGGGCCTTCATCACTCCGGCGGGTGCCGCGAGGAGGGGAAGCGCCATCGGAACGGTGACCCACAGCGCTATTCGGTACAGACGCATTCGGTACGGACGCACGGGAGAAAACCTTCTTCGTCTTTCGCCGGGATGCCGACGGGAGCGCGTATGCCCACAGCCTCGCGGCGCCCGGTCCGCCGCGCGCGCCGGGTTAGTGCAGTCAGGCGAGCACTGCGACACGCCCCGAAGTGGGCCTTTGGCATGCTGATTTCAGCCATCATCGGTCGATATCGGGGACGGTCGGGGCGAACGCATGGAGGCACGGTCGTGGACACGGACGGACAGCGCGACGGGGACACGGAACGGTTGCACTGCCTGGTCACCGGGGCGTCCGGGTACATCGGCGGGCGTCTCGTCCCGGAGCTGCTGCGAGCGGGCCACCGGGTGCGGTGCCTGGCCCGCACCCCCCGCAAGCTCCGTGACCATCCCTGGGCGGGGGACGTCGAGACGGTGCGGGGCGACGTGACGGACGCGGGCTCGGTGGCCGCGGCCATGCGGGGGATCGACGTGGCGTACTACCTGGTGCACGCCCTCGGCACCGGTTCCGCCTTCGAGGACACCGACCGCCGGGCGGCCCGTGTCTTCGCCGAGCAGGCGCACTCGGCCGGCGTACGGCGGATCGTCTATCTGGGCGGGCTCACCCCACCGGGCGTACCGACCGGGTCGCTCTCCCCGCATCTGCGCTCCCGGGCCGAGGTCGGCCGGATCTTCCTCGACGCACCGGTGCCCGCCACCGTGCTGCGGGCGGCGGTCGTCATCGGTTCGGGATCGGCTTCCTTCGAGATGCTGCGGTATCTGACCGAGCGGCTGCCGGTCATGGTCACCCCCAGCTGGGTGCACACCCGTACCCAGCCCATCGGGGTACGCGATGTGCTGCGCTATCTCGTCGGCTCGGCCAGCATGCCGGACGACGTCGACCGGGCGTTCGACATCGGCGGGCCCGACGTCCTCACGTACCGGGAGATGATGTGCCGTTACGCCGCCGTCGCCGGGCTGCCCCGGCGGCTCATCGTCCCGGTTCCGGTTCTCACCCCGTGGCTGTCCAGTCACTGGGTCGGTCTCGTCACCCCGGTGCCCGCCTCCCTGGCCCGGCCGCTGACGGAGTCACTTCGCCATGAGGTCGTCTGCCAGGAGCACGACATCGCCCGTTACGTGCCGGACCCGCCGGGCCTGCCGCTGCCGTTCGACGAGGCGCTGACGCTGGCACTGCGCCGGGTGCGTGAGGCCCAGGTCGCCACCCGCTGGTCCTCCGCGGCCCTGCCGGGAGCGCCCAGCGATCCGCTGCCCACGGACCCGGACTGGGCCGGGGGCAGCCTCTACCAGGACGAACGGCAACTGCCGGTCGACGCGGACCGGACTTCCCTGTGGCGGGTGATCGAGGGAATCGGCGGCGACAACGGCTGGTACTCCTTTCCGCTCGCCTGGGCGGTCAGGGGGTGGCTGGACCGGTTCGTCGGCGGGGTGGGGCTGCGCCGTGGACGACGCGACGCCGAGCACCTGCGCGTCGGGGACTCGCTGGACTTCTGGCGGGTCGAGGAGATCGAGCCCGGACGGCTGCTGCGGCTGCGCGCGGAGATGCGGCTGCCCGGCCTCGCCTGGCTGGAGATGTACGCCGAGACCGGCTCCGACGGCCGCACCCGCTACCGGCAACGTGCGCTGTTCCACCCGCACGGCCTGCTGGGCCACGCCTACTGGTGGTCCGTCTCCCCCTTCCACGCCGTGGTCTTCGGCGGCATGGCCCGCAACATCACCCAGGCCGCCGCCAAGGGGCTGAGCGCACACCGGCGTTCACCGCACGCCGACCGCGCCCGGGGGCCCCGCCCCGGGCCGTGAGCCCTCAACCGCCCGACGAAGGCAGCGAAGAAGGCGCACCGGGAGCCGCGGCGGCCCGCAGACGGAGCAGAACCGCCCCGATGACCTTGTCCTCGGGGCAGTAGCCGCACTGCTTGGAGTCCCGTGAGCCCGGCTTCTCCCCCAGGAGGACGAGCATGCCCGGCGGCACGTGCGTACCGGCGCACCGGACGGCCCAGTGCGGTACGGGCTCTCCGGCGACGGCGACGACGCGTTTGACGTACCACGAGTCGGGCGTGGTGTCCGCGGGGCCGTGCCAGCCGTGCTCGGGGTGGGGTGCGAGGACGACGGCCACCCGCCCCGTGGCGACGCGGCGGGTGCCGCGGAGCACCAGGAGCCGGTCCCCGGGCATGAGCGTCGGCGACATGCTGTACCCGCGGACGGTCACGGCCAGCAGCCGCCGACGCGCCAGCGACAGGGCCGCCGCGAGGACGAGGAGTGCCCCGAGGGCGAGGAGCACCGGGACCGTGGCGCTCATCGGACGGTCTCCTCGTAGCCCTCGGCCTGCGTGGTGAAGAGCTCGGCGTACCTGCCGCGGGCGGTCATGAGCTGTTCGTGGGTGCCCATCTCGCGCACGGTTCCGTCGGCGATGACGACGATGGTGTCCGCGGCGCGGACGGTGTTGAGGCGGTGGGAGACGAGGATGCTCGTAGCGCCCTCGCGCAGTGCGGCGAGCCGGTCGTGGACGTGGCGTTCGGCGACGGCGTCGAGGCCGGTGCTGGGTTCGTCGAGGATCATGAGGTCCCGTTCGGAACGCATCAGGGCGCGGGCGAGCGCGAGGCGTTGCCACTGGCCGCCCGACAACTGGACGCCCGTGTTTGTCTCTTCGGTGTCGTCGGGGAAGAACATCCGGCTGAGCATGGTGTCGTACCCCTGTGGCAGGCCGGCGAGGGCGGTGTGGATGTCCGCGTCGGCGGCGGCGGCGTGGATGCGTCCGTGGTCGTGGAGGGAGCCGAGGTCGCCGAGGCCGATGTTCTCCCCGGCGGTGAGGTCGTACTCCATCGGGTCCTGGAAGACCACACTGACGCGCTTGCGCAGCTGGTCCGCGGGGAGGTCCTTGAGGTCGATGCCGTCCCAGTGGATGCTGCCGCGCTGCGGGTCGTAGAGGCGGCACAGCAGTTTGACGAGGGTGCTCTTGCCGGCCCCGTTGAGTCCGACGACGGCCAGGCTGGTGCCGTGCGCGATGGTCAGGCTCACTCCTCGCAGGATCCAGGGCCCGTCGTCGGTGTAGCGGAACCACACGTCCCGGAGTTCGATGCCTCGGCTCAGTGGCGGTGGGGCGATCGGGGCGGCCGGGGCGGGGAGGTCGTCGCCGACCTGGGTCACATGCAGGTAGTGGCCGAACAGCAGGGCCGTCTGGTGGCTCCGGGCGATGGCCCCGACCAGGCCGACGAGGGCCGTCTGCAGCCCGGCGAGGGCGGCGACCAGGAGGGACACGTCACCGGCGGTGAGGGCGTGGGTGGCGGCCTGGTGCACGCCCCAGACGAGTGCGCCGGTGGAGACGAGCGCGCCGAGGGCGGCGAGGGCCGTCTCGTAGCCGGCGAGGCGGCGGTCGAGGTGTTCCTCCTGCTGGTTGATGCTGTCGAGATCGGTACGCAGGCGCTGCGCGAAGTAGTCGCCGAGGCCGTAGAGGCGGATCTCCTTCGCCGCCTGGGTGTCGGTGAGGAGCCCCCGGTAGAAGATCTGGCGGCGCGCGAGGCTGCTGGTGCGCCAGAACATGTCGGCGCGGTGGCGGCTGTTGGCCAGGTGGGCGAAGAGGGCCGGCACGGCCGCGGCGACGAGTATCGCGGCCAAGGTGGGGCTGATGAGCAGAACGCTTCCCAGGAAGCCCACCAGGGTGAGGATCCCCTGGGCGCCCTGGAGCACCGCACCGACGAGCCGTTCGGCGCCCTGGGCGCTCTGGATGGCGAGTTGCACCCGGTCGTGGAAGACGGGCTGTTCGAGCCTGGACAGCCCGCTGAGCCGGTTCACGGCCGTGAGCAGGTCGCTCTGGGCCCGGGTGGAGGTGGCACGGCGGATGCGGCCGTCGGCGTAGGAGGAGAGGGCCGAGGCGGCGGCGAGCAGGACGGTGAGCAGGCCGATGCCGATCGCGGCCCGGTTGAGGTCCGAGGCGCGGAACCCGTCCGCGGCGAGGCTGTCGACCACGTACTTGAGCAGCCAGGAGGCGGCCACGGGGGCCGTACCCGCGATGACGACGGTGGCGACCCGGACGGCGAGTGCCCCGGGGCAGGCCCGCAGCGTGAGGGCGAGTACGGCGGTGAGGCCCCGCAGGAAATCGGCCGGGCGGGAGGCGGGCTGCCCGCTCATGCGTCGAGGAGGTCGAGCGCGGTCAGGGATCCCTGGCCGATGCCGGTCTCGGAGACGGTCCCGTCGGCGTCGAGGAGGACGAAGCTCGGGTGGTGGCGTACGCCGAAGGCGCGGGCGACGGGGCCGTCCGGCGGTTCGGTGGCGGTGAGTCCGGTGAGCGGTCCGACCGCTTCGAGCAGGGGGCCCGCGTCGGTGGGCCGTCCGTTGATGACGGCCACGAGACGCGCACCCGACGGGGTGTTCGCCTCGGCCCACCGTCGGATCCCGGGGAGGCTCTCCCGGGTGGGCCCGCAGTCGGGGCGGAGGAAGCAGATGAGGGCGGGGTGGCCGGCCAGGGCGGATTCGCCGACTTCGCCCCGGGCGGTGTGCAGGGTGAAGGCGGGGGCGCGATCGCCTTCGCTCACGGCGAGGGCCGGAGGGCCCGAGGGCGGGGCGGCCGGGGCGGGGGCGGCCATGGTGGCCCGCCAGCGCTTGGTGACGGCGACGGTGAGGAGGGCGTTGACGAGGGTGACCGCGGCGAGAAGGGCGAGGCCGGTGATGGCGTGGCTCACTGCGTGATCGTCCTTTCGGCGTCGGCCGGGCGGGCGGCGAAGAAGGCGGCGAGGTCGTCGGTGAAGACGGCGAACAAGGTGAGGTAAATGGCGACCGCCCCTGCGAGCGCCAGTGCGGGGGCGGCGAACGGGCCGGCCGTGCCCTGGGTGAGGGCGATGGTGCCGCCGAGGAGGGCGAGCACGGTGAGTGTGACGTTGCGGGCGACGTGCCAGGGGCCCATGGGCACCGTGGTCCTGCTGCCGAAGCAGGGGCAGCCGGCGGAGCTGCCGCGCCGCATGGTGGTGACGGCGACGGCGCTGAATCCCGCGCACAGGGCGGCGGCGACGGCCAGGCCCGCGGTGAGCGTCCGGGGCAGGGCGAGGAGCACGGCGGCGAGGAGCTCGGCCGCGGGCACCAGGACGGCGAGGGCCGGCCGGGCGGCGGCCGGCAGGTAGGGGAGGTCGCCCAGTGCCGTGGCGAATCGGCGGCGGTCGCGCAGCTTGGCGAGGCCGGCCACGGCCAGCACGCAGATCAGGGTCAGGCGGCAGACGAGCAGCAGGTCGGACAAGGGTGACTCCGGGGGAATGGGTCCTGGGCCGGCGGACACGGGGCGGGCCGCGCACGGCCCGCCCCGTGGTGGTTCAGCAGTAGTCCCAGCTACCGCAGCTGACCGTGCACGTGGTGCCCTTGTAGCAGCAGCGGCGGCACCGCTGGGCGCTGGTGCTCCACTCCGTGTAGCAGTCCGGCGGGCAGCTGGCCTCGGCCACGGCCTTGGGCAGGATCCGCTCGATCAGGCGGCCCGCACCGGCCTTGAGTGTGCGCATGGTTCTCCTCTTCCTGTGTGGATGGGATGTGCGTGCTCCACGGTGCGGCGGCGGTCCGCGGACCGCGTCCGCACCGGGGTTCAGGAGGCCGCCGGTACCGGTTCGCGGTCGGCGGCCGAGGGAGCGGCGACAACGCCGTCCCGGTAACTGAGGACCGTGGGGAAGGCGGGGACGCGCAGCGCGCGGAAGAGCGGCGAGGCCTCGGGCCCCGGGACCACCTCGTCGGCCGTTCCGGCGAGTTGGGCGGTCAGGCCGCTCCCGCCGGCGTCGTCCCCGATCACCAGGGCCAGGACCCGCCCGCCCGCCGCCCGGACCCGGTCGGCCCGTTCGGCGAAGCCGGGGAGGCTGTCGGTGCAGGACGGGCAGTCGTGGGAGAAGACCCCCAGCAGCAGCTCGCCGGAACGGAAGCCGTCCTGGGTCACGGTCCGGCCGCTGAGCGCGGTGGCGGAGAAGTCCGGTAGTGCGTCCCCTGGTTGTGGCCCCTGGGATGCGAAGTCGTGGCGTCGGCGTACGGCTTCGAGCTCCTGCCAGCGGCGCAGGATGACCATGAGCAGGACGAGGTTGAGCAGGGCGACGGCTCCGACGAGCACCAGACCGGCAATGACGTAAGGCAAGTTCGACCCCCTGGCGCGGTTGCACGGGTGAGCAGTGTGATACGTGGGGCCTGTCGGGAGGATGCCAAGACCTTGCCAGGACCATGACGGGCTGAGCATGATTGCCGCCATGCTTGCCACGGGGTCGCATTTTCGAGTGCTGGGCAAAGTTGAATGGACCGTCGACGGATGTCCCAAGGCCATCGGTCGACGCCGCGAGCGTCTGCTGCTGGGCTTACTTCTGATGGAGATGGGCCGGCCGCTCCCGATGGACCGGCTGATCGACCTGCTGTCGGACGAGGACGAACGGCCGCGGTCCCGGACCGATCTCTATGTGAACGTCTGCCGGCTGCGGGCAAGCCTTCGCCGGGGCGGGTGCGACGCGTCGGTGGGCCTGGTACGGAGCGGCTCGACGTACACCCTCACCGGCGATCCGCAATTGGTGGACCTGCACCGTTTCACCCAGCTGGTCAACCGGGCCCAGCGGAGCACCGAGCCGCAGGAGATCTCGCGACTCGCCTCGGCCGCCCTGACCGAATGGCGGGGCGCGCTACTGGAGGACGTCGCATCCGAACGGACCCGCCAAGGCATCGGCACCGCTTTCGACGAACTGCTGATCTCGGCGCAACTGCTTCGCGTGGCAGCGGAGTTCAAACTACGCAACTACTGGTCCCTGGCCGCGGAGCTCGCGCGCCTCACCCAGGAGTACCCGGAACACGAGATGCTCCTGGCCTTCCGCGCGGCCACACTCTACGAATGCGGCCGCCGCGCGGACGCGCTGCGCGTGCTGTCCTCGGCGCGAGCGCAGATGACCGCCCGGCTGGGCCTGGACCTGAGCCGCGAACTCCAGGATCTGCGCCAGGCGATCCTGCGGGACGGCCCGGTGGACCTGCGCATATTCCGGGGCGGCGCCCTGGACGCCGTGTGACGCGGCGGCGCGGGGCCTGCGGCCGGAGGGGCCCGGCCAAGGGCTGTCCCGCGCGGTCCAGTCGGCGATACCGAAGCGTGCGTGCAGCCGGCGCAGCGGCGTGGGGGCCCGGAACTCGGCACCGACCCCGGCCGCGCCCTGAAGGAGCTACAGGCCCGCGTCCTCGCCCAGGCCCCGGAACCGGCAGCCCTCACCGCGGTACCGCTCACCCACCCCCATCCAGCACCAGGCCGGCACGGTTCTGCCGGGCCGTCATGAGTGCTCTCGCCGCATGTGGCCGTTGACCGTGTCGACGATCTCCTGAAGCCTGTCCCGGGTGGCCCACGAAAGATGCCTCCCGATCCCGTCCGCCCCGGGAAAGAGGACGAGGGCACGCTGCGCTTCGGTGGTGTAGGAAACCGCCCGCCCGGTGCAGTACGGATGCTCATCGGTCACGGCCGAGCGGATGACGTCCGCGAAGGGGCGGTCCCCCTCGTCGGCGAGCATGGCATCGAGGCCGAACAGATAGGGAAAGGTCTGCAGGAATTCCCTTCCGCCCATGGCAAGCTCCTCGTACTCGGGAACTCCTTGCCGATCGCCCATACGCACCAGCTCCGCCAGGATCCTCAAATATTCCGCCGGATCCATCCCATCGGCCGCGCGCACAACTTTCTTCCCGAATTCCGACGGATACGCATCAATCATTCCCAGCCGTTCGATGAAATCGGCGGCGACATCCAGCATCCCGGCCGAGGAATAGACCGAACAATTCCAGTCGGCCGCCCAGTCACTGCGGACCAAGCGAACGTAGCGCCGAATCTCGTCGTCGAGAGACAGCTCGCCGCCGGACTCCTGGACCGCGACGGCAATATCGAGGATCCTCTGCACAGGCCCGTCGGAGAACAGCGACGCGGGGAAGGACTGCAAGGAACGCTCCTCTCAGATCTCAGACCGGACGCCGCGCGAGATCAGGGCTCAGGGCAAGAGGCCGGCCGCTCCCATCGCGCAACGAGGTCGGAACCCACCACGAAAAGACCCCCCTCCGTGAACGCGGTCTCGTGCGAGACGCCTTGCGGATGCGGGAGCAATTCGTCCAGCTGGAGATCGCCCAGCCGAGGCACCCCATCGCCGCACTCGACGAAGCCACCCCCTCCGCCGAGCCCGAACCCTCCAGCGCTCCCGGCATCATCATCGGTTTTCACCCAAAAATCCCGAACGCCCGAGTACCGGATACGCAGACCGCCCTCGTGCTTCCATTCGTTCGGACCCAACGACAACTCAAGCGACACGTGTCCATGATCGTCGACGAGGTCGACCCGGTCCAACGTCAAATCCTTCACGCAGCGCGAGCTGCCGAAGTCGTAGTGGTCAGGATCCGAGGCGAACTCCGCCGCACCGGCGGGAAGGTCGGGCAGAAGTCCCGGCAGGACGCGGAGGTATTCCTGCGGGTCCAAGTGAAATCCGTACAGATCCTGCAGTGGTCGCACCTGGACGTACTTCATCAGCAGCCACCGGTGATCCGGTCGCGCTTCCAGCTGTCACCCTTGATGTTCTCCGTGCCCTTGGGCCCGATGCGGCCTTCGCGCCTCATCTCACCCACCGCCAGCCCCTTCAGGAGGTTGTAGGTTTCGCGCGGCGCCTTCACATCCGCACTCTTTCCGTGCTTGGCGAACCATCCGTCGCTGCCGAAGATCCCGATTCCCTTTCCGTTCTTGTAGACATGGATCTCGAAATCCGTTCGTACCGCCTCGCACCGGTCGAGTCGGCCAGTGTAATTGCTCCCGAAGTTCAGCGGGCCCTTCTTGCCCGCTGCCGTACGGTCGACGTGCGACACCACATCCGTACGCAACTGGTGTACCTCACCACGCGGGGAGGCATCCGGCGCAAGGAAACCGGAGGTGAAGTCACGCCGTGGCGGAGCACGGCCCGGCACCTTTGCGCTCCCTGCCGACCTTCTCCACGAGCCGCTTGACCTCGACCGTGGCCAGCGCTCGCGCCGTGATCAGGGAGTTGTCCCGCAGCGGGATCGTGTACTGCACGGGCCGACCGCCGTTGGCGCGCGAACGGGCGCGGGCCTCTGCCTTCTTCTGCCCCTCCACCGAGGCGAAGGTCCCGCCCGCCCCCGGGTTGGAACAGATGAGACTGCCGGACACACCGCTTCCGGAGACCCGGAACGTCGCCGCCGGCTGGTGCAACTCCCGCCGGAGCGCCCGCCGATGGTGAAACTGGAGGTCATGACCGCCGTGACCTGGCCACCCGTCAGGCGTGACCTGGCGCCTGCGGTGATCTGCCCCGAGAAGTTTCCCGTGGCGGTGCAGCCACCGGAACTGCAACTCACCGCGTTTGCCGTCGGCCGCCGACCGGCCGGGATCACCGCCACCAAGGAGGACGACCCCCGCAACGAGCGCGAGTACGAGAACACCCACAACCCCGGTAGGAATCAACACCGCACGCCTGCCCGCCGGATGCCGCGCCCCTGGCTATCGAAGCAGACCGCTCGCGGGCCGATCGTGCACGGGCAGGTGACGCCGGGGGCTGTACCGGCAGGGCCGGTACCCGCACGGAATGATCGCGGCCGTAACCTGGATCAGGAACGTTCACTACCCCTCAAGCCCTGCCCGCCCATCGGAATGACAGGCCCCATGAAAAGCATCGATCACCCTTACTTCGGGCACCTTGAGGTTCCGCCGGTGGACGGGACGGAAGTCATCTGGGAAGGCGCGGCCGCGCTGGGGAGCAGCGAGGTCGAAGTCCGGCTGTGGGCGGACCCCGGCTCCGGGCTGAATGCGGGAGAGCTGGATGCGTTCGCGACGCACCTGGACCGTCTGCCCGCCCTGGACACCGCGGCTCGCGCGGCGATCCGTGAGAACCTCCAGCAGGATCGCTGCTTCATCGACCACCACGCCGACGAACTCGACGACGTCGAGGTGATCAAGCGCCTCACCCGGGAAGCGAACGGCGAAGCGATCGGCGTCGACGCGTTCACTGCAGCCATGCACCTCATTGGGATCGGGCTGTGGCACCTGATCGGCGAGGCCAAGGCCCGGGTCGTCATGGACTACACGATCGACGCTGCGACCAGTGACGAACTCCTCGCCGTCAAGATGTCCCGCGAGGGGACCGTGGCATCCGTCGACTGGGAAAGCTGACGGCGCCGGCCCTACCTCGGCGGTGGCGCCCCTGCAGCACCGCACGGGGCACAGCGCATCGATCCTGGGCGCTGAAGACCCGGACCGCGTCGGCGTTCGATCGCGACATCCGTGGGACCCCAGGCGCTCGGCCAAGAAGGTGTGTTTTTCGCGAACCTGCGGATTGGGGTGATGCTCCCCCACCTGCAGGGCTCCGCGTCGTCGGCGTCGACCCGGCCGCGGAACAGGAGCTGGTCCAGGACGCCGATACCCCAGGTCTGGACGGCGCAGATCCAGCAGGTGGGTGGTGGGTGGCGGTTTACCCAGCACCTCGGAACGATCGTGAGCCATTGTGTACACATGAGACACTCGGTACGCTTGGGCGCATGACGCAGCCGCTGCCCGTAGAGTCCATCCGCGATGTCCGGGCACACCTGGCCGAGGTCGTGGAACGAGCCGACCGCGACGACGTACCCACTGTGATCACGCGCCGAGGCAAAGAGGTGGCTGCCGTGGTGTCCATCGACGTGCTCCGGAAATACCAGGAGTGGGAAGAGCGCGAGATCAACCGGATCATCGACGAGCGCATGGCCAATCCGACGCCCGGCATCCCGATCGAGGACATCATGAGGGAGACGCTGGCGCGCAGTGAGTGAGTACCGCACCGTCTTCCGGCCCGAGGCTCAGGCCGAACTCCGCAAGGTCCCGCGAGACATGGCCCTCCGCATTCTGGCCAAGTTGACCGAGCTGGAGAGTGACCCTCTGGGGTTCAACACCACCGCCCTCGTCTCCCAACCCGACCGCCGCCGCCTACGCGTGGGCGACTACCGCGTGATCTACACGATCGACAACGGCAAGCTGGTGGTGTGGGTCGTGCACGTCGGGCATCGTTCCACTGTGTACGACACCTGAGTACGCCTGACGTACGGGTCAGAAGATCCAGCACCGATCCAGCACGGGATAGACGAAGGGGCCGGCCTCTCGCGAGTCCGACCCCTTCTGAACTGCATGTTTGCCACGTCGAGCAACGTGGTCTCATTTCATCCGCTCACACGTTGAACCGGAACTCCACCACGTCCCCGTCCTGCATCACGTAGTCCTTGCCCTCCATGCGGGCCTTGCCCTTGGCGCGGGCCTCGGCGACGGATCCGGTTTCGACCAGGTCCTCGAAGGAGACGATCTCCGCCTTGATGAAGCCCTTCTGGAAGTCGGTGTGGATCACACCGGCTGCCTCGGGGGCCGTGGCGCCCTTCTTGATCGTCCAGGCCCTGGCTTCCTTCGGGCCCGCCGTGAGGTAGGTCTGGAGGCCCAGGGTGTCGAAGCCGACGCGGCCGAGGGTGGCCAGGCCGGGCTCTTCCTGGCCCATGGACTGGAGGAGCTCCAGGGCCTCGTCGTCGTCGAGCTCGATCAGCTCGGACTCGATCTTGGCGTTGAGGAAGATCGCCTCGGCGGGGGCGACCAGGGCGCGCTGTTCGTTCTTGAAGTCCTCGTCGACCAGCTCGTCCTCGTCGACGTTGAAGACGTAGAGGAAGGGCTTGGTGGTCAGGAGGTGCAGCTCGTGGAGGAGCTTGCCCTTCTCGGTGCCGGCGGTGATGCCCGCGGAGAAGAGGGTCTGGCCCGACTCCAGGATCTTCTGGGCCTCCTCGACCGCGGCGAGGACCGCGACCTTCTCCTTCTGGAGGCGGGACTCCTTGGTGAGGCGCGGGACGGCCTTCTCGACGGACTGGAGGTCGGCGAGGATCAGCTCGGTGTTGATCGTCTCGATGTCGTCCTTGGGCGAGACCTTGCCGTCGACGTGGACGACGTTCTCGTCCTTGAAGGCGCGGATGACCTGGCAGATCGCGTCGGACTCGCGGATGTTCGCGAGGAACTTGTTGCCCAGGCCCTCGCCCTCCGAGGCGCCGCGGACGATGCCGGCGATGTCGACGAAGTCGACCGTCGCGGGGAGCAGCCGCTGGGAGCCGAAGATCTCCGCCAGCTTGTTCAGCCGGGCGTCCGGGACGCCGACGACGCCGACGTTCGGCTCGATCGTGGCGAACGGGTAGTTGGCCGCCAGCACGTCGTTCTTGGTCAGGGCGTTGAACAGGGTCGACTTGCCGACATTCGGCAGGCCGACGATTCCGATACTAGTACTCATGAAGCAAACGTCCGCTCAGGATCAAGAAGGGTGGGATCGGCCGTGACTCCAGGCATGCTCACCGGCTCCTCGTTTCCACAGCAGCCCAAGCGCGCCATCATCTACGTGCGTGTATCACGGTACAGGGACAAGGACGAGAAGATCTCGCCCGAACTCCAGATCGATGCGTGCAACACGCTGGCGGAGCGCGAGGGCATGGTCGTCATCGATGTCCTGCAGGACCTCAACCTGAGTGGCAAGTACTTCGCAAAACGCCAGGTGGAGCAGATCATCCAACGGATCAAACGGGGCGAAGCGGACGTCGTCCTGGTGTGGCGTTGGTCACGGTTCGGGCGTGACGCGACCTTGAGCTCGTACAACATCAAGCGCCTGGAGCAGGCCGGCGGAGAGATCCGGGCGGCGAAGGAGGATATCGACACCTCCAGCAGCGGCGGTCGGCTCGGCCGGAACACGCACTTGATCGTCGCCGAGTACGAGGTCGACCGCAGTCGTGAATCCTGGATGGAGACCCACGACCACCGACGCAACCGCGGCGTCACTCACGACGGCCAGCTCCGATTCGGCTACGGAAAGTGCCGACGCCCGCTGGAAGGGGATCCTGACTCCCGTTGCGAGAAGTGCCGTGTGGGAGCTCTCCACGTCGAGGAGTCGGAAGCCGCCTACGTACGGGAGATGTTCGAGCGCCTGTCGGCCGGAGAGCCGATGAACCGCATCGTGGTCGACATGACAGCGCGCGGCCTGCGCACCCGCGAAGGGGCGGTCCTGACCATCGGCAAGTGGTACCGGATGCTCGACAGCGGCTACCAGGCGGGATACGTACGCCACCAGCCGACCAAGTACCGGAAGGAGCTCGGGAGCAGCCACGTGGATGCTCCCGGCATCGAGTGGATCAAGGGGATTCACGATCCGCTCGTTCCCGAGGACCTCTGGACGGCGTACAAGGCGCGGCGGGGAAGCAGGTCGGGCAGTACTCGGGACAATTCCCCGGCTCACAGCGTGACGGGCCTGATCTACTGCGATCTGTGCGGCTGGCGCATGGTGTCCGGCAGCACGAAGTACAAGCGGAAGAACGGTGACAGCGGGATTTCGGTGTTCTTCCGCTGCTCGGCGAAGGTTCGCGGGGCCACGTGTTCGGGTGGCACGGTGCTCCTCACCGTCGTGGAAGACGCAGTCCGCTCGTTCCTGGTGTCACGGGTCACTCCGGAGGGAGACACCATCGCGGCGGCTTCGGCCAGGGAGGCCGCGGCGACCCCGGTGGCACGACCCGTCGAAGTGGATCAGTATGCCCAGCTCAACGAGTGGAACGCCGAACTGGAGCGACTGGTCACCCTCTACACCAAGGGCGTGATCAAGCTGGAAAGCTACGAGCACCGCTATCGGGAGCTGACCGACGCGATCGCCAAGATGGAGGCGCAGATCGAGCAACGGGAGAACGTGCCGGTGCCAGCCGTAGCCCCGAGCCCCCAGGTATTCCAGGGCATCCTCACCGAGTGGGAGGGGCTGGAGGCCTGGGCGAAACGTCAAGCCCTGTCGATGGTCGTCCACCGGATCGTGGTCCGCCCCGGGCCCCGTGGCACGAAGGACAAGGTGCGGATCATCCCGGTTGAGGATGCCGAGAAGTACAGCCCTCAGGCGGCCTTGCCGACCCCAGGGCGCGCCTTCGGCGGGGCGGCGGTTGCCCGCGTCGAGGACGAGCCACTGGCGGAACTGAGCGATGCACCCTGATCCCTCCACTGTTGTCCAACCGCGTAACCGATGAACTCGTAGAACCGGCTCCACGGGTCGTCGGTGGCAGTGGCGGTACGAAGATTCGGAATCGGCGGCATGCAGGAACTCCCGGCGGCAGGACGTGAACCCCGTCGCGGAACTGGCGACGGCCTGGTCAGGATCCGGAGATCCGAGAGTTTCACCAGGCCGGGAATCGGTGGTAGAGGCGCACCCCTGGACGTTGTCGACAAGCGCTGCTCTTGGATGCCGAGGGGCGGTTGCTCCACCAAGCGCCTGGTGGAGCAACCGCCCTTCCCGCGACCGAGAGCCCGAGACCTGTGGACGTGTGGAAACGCTGGGCAGACCAGCAACTACCCCACGCCCCGAAGCCCACCACGAAGGACTGAAACGATCACTCGGGAATCAAGCCGGTGGATCCAAGCTCGGTAGCGAGATCTACGCATTACGAGACCATGAGTGTTCGTGACGCCTGATTCCAGCTCGTGCCACCGGGCCTGATCAGAAGACGTGCGGGCGGTCCCGCCATTACACCCTGTGCTATCTCATCCAAAGGCGTCCGGCCGCACTCTGGCCGCACCAATAGGGGTATCAGGCCACCTGAGCAGCGTTGTCACTGCCCTACAGAGTAGTCACCGCCCGCGCGAGAAGCTGTCGGAACGGGCTTTTTCGCGATCGCGCGCCCGCGACGCAGTAGGCGTTTGCGCCTACCGACGTTCGCGGGCATTGGCCAGCACCGCCTCGGTGTGTTCGATCGCGAGGTAGGTTTCGGCAGTTGTTCCCTCCAGGAGCCCGCTCTCCTCCGGGTCCTCCAGGGACACCTCAACCTGGCGGCCCGACAGAAGATCGCTCCACGACCGTGCATCAGCCTGCGCGAATCCGTGGCGGATATCTGCGCGCAGGCGTGGGCCTCGCTCTTCTTCCTGCTCGTAGTAGGCACGGCGGGTGGCTCGGCTGTACTCCTCGCGCTCCTCGTCGTCGACGCTGTGACGCGGCCTGACAAGGTCGGGCAGGAACAGGGACTCATTCACGGGCATCTCGGACTGCGCCTGGTGCAGGGCGGCACACGCGGCGAAGAGTCGTCGGGACATGCCCAGGTGGAGGCCAGTACCAGGAAGACGGGCGGCGATAAAGTCGCTGGCGTCCCCGCGTGATCGCAGCGCGGCCTCGCCGGTCACGGATTCGGAGCGCAGTCGGTACCGAATCTCCCGGGTTGGCTCGTCGTGCTCCACGGGAGTGAGGGAACCTGTGCGGTGTCGGAACCGCGCGGAGCGCGCCTTGCTGACGGGGATGAGGCGGAGATCTTCCACTGCTCCGAAGGCGATTGCCTGGTAGGCCATCAACTGTGACCGGGCCACTGCCAGCAGCGCCTCCACATCTTCCGCAATGTGGTCCTCAGCCCCGTCCGGCGGCGGGCCGAGCGGCGGGAGCTCGCTGCCGCCGCCAGGGGGCAGAGGCGTGTTCATCGTCGTGTCCACCGTCATGAACAGGTAGTCGTCCTCCCACTTCTTCCGGTGTGGCAAGGAGGTGCCACACAGTACCTGCCGGTGGGGGACGGTCATGAGGTCACTGCCGCCGTTCAGCTGCACCTTGCCGTCCTTCAGACGCCCCTCGCCGAGGTGGCGGCCGGCTTTGGCTTCGACGAGCCAGGGAAGCCGCGGACTCGGATGCGTGCCCCATAGATCCGGCAGCCGGAGACTTACGTCCACGAACCCCTGGTTCCCGTTGGGGCCGCCGGCCTCGATGTGCCGCGTGCTTCCCAGACCAGACATGCCGACACACGCCCACTGCGCCATGGTCATCCCCAGGTGGTAGCCGAACGCCGAGTGAGCGCTGCGCTCGGTCCCGTGCTGATAGACGGCACTGACGAACAGCCGACGCCCGGCCGCATACTCCGGCCCCGGCACGTCCTTCATGCACAGGTAGGCCTGCAACGGTGCCACCCGCGCGATGAATTCGTTCACCGCCAGCCAGGGCGTCTTCCGAAGCCACGGCGCCAGATCCCGCCCGACGCCCGTGGCCGCCTGCAGGATCTGCCGCCACGTGGTCGTCGCCAGATAGAAGCCGTCGCCGGGGAGCTGGTCCGCGACGGGCCACGGGTCCACCGGGCTCTTCCACTGCGCTTCGGAAGGACGCCGGAGCTTACCGGTACTGCGCACCACAACGGGTACGTCCACGGCATCCGACACTTCGAAGAGGTAGTCGACAGCGTCCTCAGGCGGCAGCATAACCATGAGCCACAGCTTGTCACGTCTTCACTGTCTCCATTGGCGCTGGCCGAGCCGCAGGTCGAACGGGTGCTCCGACAGCGACCCTGTTCACGGTTCAGTTGCGGTGGACGCGCCACGTCGTGAACGGGGCACCTGCTGGCGCCGGCTCGCGGCGAACTGGCGCCGCTGTAGTTCGTCCAGCCCAGGACCCCGACCTCTACGGTGAGTTGCTCGCGAACGAACTCTGACACAGGGAAGCAACACGCTGATTGTCTGCAAGACCTAAGCACGCCGTAGATCGTGGTCGGAATATCCATAGGACCTAAAACACGATCCGATATCGCCCGAGTGCAGGTCAGTCTGTCCTGCGAGCGACAGGATTAGCGAGCATCCAGAGCCGAAGCGAGGATCATGAATTCTTCTCGAACCTTATCGGATTCCTCGTTCAACCCGACTTTCAGCAATGTAATCCCGAGGGTCTCTAGAGCCATAAGAAGGTTCTCGCGATCGTTCGCGTTGCGAAAAGACTGTACAGCTTCACGATACGCTTGGATGGCTTCATCAATCCTTCCCGCCTCTTCGAATGTCCGCCCAGAGCCGCCTATCGCCAGACCTCCCATAGAGGGGTCTCCTACCTCGTGGAAAATTTCGGCTGCTTGGCGATAGATGGCGACAGCATCGTCTAGCTGCCCGGCCCTTCGGTGGCCCAGTGCCAAATTATCTAGAGCTTCAGCGAGTGCATGACGGTCGCCGGTCTCCTCGCAGAGTCGCACATCTTGCCAGTGAGCCTCGATAGCCTCCACATAGCGCCCGACTCCCTGTAGCGCGAGGCCGTAACTGCCGAGCGCTGCCGCCTCGCCATGGTGATCGCCGAACTCCTGGTAGAGGGTAGCCGCAACCCGATGCTCCTGCGCTGCCTCGGTAAATTCTCCCGACTTCCTTAGTGCCATTCCAAGAAGGTTTCGCATTGCGGCTTCTCCATGACGGTCTTCCCGGGCCTGGCAGTCCGAGACTGCATACCTATGGAGCGGGATCGCCTCTTGGACGTCTATCTCCTGGAGTGCTAGGGCAAGACTTCCGAGTGCCTTCGCGGCCTGAGGGTCGCCAAGTTCGCGGAGAATTTCGACGGCCTTGAGGCCGACCTCGACCGACTCTCGATATCTACCCAGATGGTACAGAGACTGCGACGACGCATTGAGGGCTACTTCTTCGCCATACCGATGCCCCGACCTCTGACAGGCGTCAAGCGCCTCTTCGCCAATCTCGAGGGCTTCGTCAAAGCGCCGAACGTGATAGAGGACTTGCGCGAGGGCACTCAATGCCCAGCCTTCGCGGTACAGGTCACCTTGCATTCGGAGTGCCTTCAGCGCCGAATTAAGGACCGTAATCCAATCATCGAAGTAGCGGCGCAGATGAAAAAACTCGTCCAGCGCAAAGGCGAGATCAACGCCGATGTCTTGGCCCGTTTGGACAGCTGCAACGAGATTCGATCGCTCTTCCTCAAGCCACTCAAGGGTTTCAACCTCGCCCTCCCCATGCCCATTGCGTTCCTTCAGGATAAAGTTGGCGGAGGTCGTCGTCGCGAGATAGAAGAAAAGGACCCTCTCCAGCGAGAATTCACGCTTGTCCAGTTCGGCGTATTCCCTCCCCTTCTCGTCCGCGTAGAGGCGAAGCAGGTCATGCAGTCGCCAGCGTCCCCATGTTGCGCCGGGCTCGATCAGGTGCGCCCGAGCCAGATCCTCAAGGGCGACTTCAATATTCGTATCGCCCGTGAGGTGTGCCGCGGCACGGGAGGAAATGTCGGGTCCTGGATTGAGCGGCAGCAACCGAAAAATACGAGCCTGGTCTTCACTCAACTGTAGGTATGAGAGCTCGAAGACCGCCCGAACAGCGCGATCCTCTCGCTTAAGACGGTCAAGCCTCGCGTGGGCGACGAAAAGCGCCTGGACGAGAGACGAAATGGGGCGGGAAGGAGAGTCGGCGAGCAGGGCGGCACAGATCTGCAGCGCGAGAGGCAGGTTGCCACAAAGCTCGACCAGGGCATGGGCTTGGTCCTGTTCATGGGCGACCCGCGAGTCATTTTCTCCGCGGGCCTGAAACAGGACTCGCCGAACGAGTTCGACTGACGCCGACGGCTCAAGCACCTCTAGGTCAAGGATTCGCGCACCCACGGCGAGTGAATGGCGAGATGTGACAATGGCCGTTCCATCATCGTGCGACGGCAACAGCGGCTCGACCTGTCCATCACTGGACGCATTATCAATCACTACTAGAATATGCTTGCCCCGGCTGGCATAGGCCGACAGAATCGACCGATACAGCCGCGTTCGATCAGGTAGGTCAGACGGAATTTGTTCGCCTGGAATCCCGAGAGCGATGAGCAACGAACCCAATGCTTGTCCGGGCGAAAGATAGCGCTCATTGTCGTAGCCAAAGAGGTCAATGAAGAGTATGCCGCCAGGAAACCATCCGGTTCTCTTCTCGGCCTCCGCAGCTGCCTGTAAGGCAAGCTCGGTCTTTCCCACTCCTGCCATGCCTACGACAGCAGCAAACCGTGCCGTCTCCTGTTGTGATGTACTCGGATTCAACTGATCGAGCAGAGAACTGAGCTCTCGGGATCGCCCCACGTACGTTCGCGAGCGTAGGGGCAGCCCGCTAAGGGCAGGTGTGACGGACGGTGGTAGTTGCACCGTGATGGTATGTCCCTGGATGACCGCATTGAAGAAGATGCCGTCATCGATTTCATTCGATGTTGTCACGTGCGTCTCTCCTTCGCATCGATGGTAGCGCTGCAGCTTGCTACGACCCTACCGAACGTCACCTACCTCAACACATATGGGCCGAGGCTACTGTTTATCTAGTCGGTTCCGCGAAGTTCCTGGTCGGCGTCGATCGGGAAGAGTTCGAACTGCTCCTTGGCGGACACCGAGTACTTAGCCTTTATTACGTCTCCGTAGGCGCGCAACGCTTCTACGATCTGGGCCTTGGGAGCACGGCGCGAGCTGCAGGAGGTCGTACAGCAGCTGGCTCTCCGCTGGCCATTTTGCTCTGGCTTTCGTACCTTCGACGTCTCGATTTACATGGCGGAGAATGGCGCCGAGGTCATCTCCCAATCAAGGGTCGACCAGGGCTTGATCAAGTTCCGTTGAGGTCGGGCTTGTGGGTGATGCCCAGGATGAGGAGGGCTCGTTCGGGTTGGTCGCGGATGGCGCGGGTGGCCTTCGCGATGTTGGTCGCTCCAAGGGCTTTGAGGGCTCCGATCGCGAGGTTGCGGAGGGTGGCCATGACGCGAGGTGCGTTGCCGGCGTGGACAGTGGAGGCGTCTTCGGCGAAGGTGCGGTCGCGGATGTGGTGCTGGGCTTCCACGGTCCAGTGTCCGCGCAGGTGGGAGGCGAGTTCGGCCGGTGTCGCCAGGTGGACGTCGAGGCTGGTGACCGCGTAGACGGTCTCGCGGGTCTCCTTCCTGCCGGTCTCTTTGCGGCGGCGGTGAACGCGTAGGGCGAGCTACGCGTGGGGGAAGGCGATGCCGCCGAGGTTGTCGGCGATGGCGAGAGCCTTGATCGAGCGGGACTCGCGACGGCCGTGTCCCTTGTTCGAGGCGGTGTGCTGGATGGCCGCGGCATGCCAGTCCAGACCGTCCAGTTGGGCCCAGGCGGTGGGCTGATTGGGCTTGATCACGGCCACGTAGTGCGCCTTCTTGCTCTCCACCACCCAGGCGACATTGGCCTTCACGGAGTGCAGCGCGTCGAAGGTGACCACGTCTCCGTCCAGAGCGAGCGGTGCAAGCAGGGGCTGGAAGTGCCGTGTCTCGTTGGTCTTGGACCCAACCTCAGCCTGGGCGAGGGTGACCGGGCAGCCGTGGGTGACGGCGGACAGCAGGTGCCGGCGGGGCTGGTCCAGGCGGGCGGAGCCGCGCAGTGCCTTGCCGTCCACGGCGATCACTCGTCGCCTGCCCGGGGCTGAGGCGGTATGGCGGTGAGCCAGCCAGGCTCCCACGGCCGCATCGAGCGCATCGGTGTCGAGACGCTCAAGAACCCTCCCGAGCGCGGACCTGGACGGTGCATGCCGCCAGCGCAGCAGGTGACGGTGCACGCCGAGCATGGCGAGTAGCTCTGCGTCGGCGCGGCCGCCCCACTCGGCGAGTTCGTCGATGGTCCGGGCTCCCGAGACCGCGGCGGCCGCGCAGACCAGCAGGATCGAGGTCAGCGAGTACCAGCGGCCCCGCCGGGAGCGAGGATCGGGCACCGCCTCCAGGAAGAACCGCAGGTCAGACATGTCGCCCGGACGGATCGGACTCAACTTGGCCAACACGGCAGGGATCGGGGAAGATGAGACAGCGGACACGGGAATCCTCTTGATCACTTGGCTTAGACACCTGAATGATCACGGATCCCGTGTCCGCTCTGTCGTCCTCCCCAACTCGCTGTATCCTCACGCCAGTTGGGCGATTACGGAACTGCGCAAGCCCTGCTCCGCCTGACCGGCGTCTGCAACATCGCCGCCGGCCCCCACCGGACAGCCCGGGACCAAACCCGCACTCTCGCTCTTCTCGGTCTCACATGATCAAGAAGGACGAGGCCCAACTACGCCGAGGCCCTGCTCCTGAAACTGAACCGTAGTTTTTTTCTCACCGGTAAGGGCGAAGCGCACGGTGCAGTGCAGCAAATTCCTTCGATGTCGTAATACCGGGAATTTGCATCACTTCCCGCACTCTGCGAGCGTTACTTCCCATGCAGCTTGAAGATTCAGGCGCGATTTTCCAGGTCATGCCGCTGGGGTAGAAATATTCATCCTCGCCAGGGCTGAGGATAGCTAGGGGGCCAATACTGAGGTCAGTACCATCCGCGTCGTGGAGCTGAATCGTCACGACTCCCATCCAAGGCGACTTGCCAGCCTCCTTCGAATCGGGGCCGACGGTCAGGGAAAAACGGTCGTTCTCCCCGGACTTCACATCGAAGACCACATCTTCTTCGGTAGCTTTAGTGAATGGAGGTTTCTGCGAAAGAGGGATTTCGATGGCGTAGTGCGCCGAAGTCCCCAGGTCCCCACCCGTCCCTCCGCAGGTTTTGAGGTTCTCCGAGATTTCCACATTCGCACTTATCTTCGTAATGATCGCCGAGCCACTTCCACGATTACGGACGGCGATATTGATCTCTGAGCCGCTGAGTCCTGTGACCTCCTTCTTTGAATCTCTCGATGTCTCGACCCCTTTCAACTTGTCAGTAAACTGTGCGCTTACAGCAGTGACTTCCAGAAGCCCCCTGCGCTCGGCTTCCTTCTTCCCTGTCTCCGCTTGACTGTCACCGCTCATTGCCGAGTCCCACGCAGGAATCAGTGCGACGATGCTGAGAACCAGCGCCACAGACGCGATCAGTGTGCCGGGGGTGCGCCAGCCGTCTGCTTGCTGCGGCGGCACAGGCGGGTTCGCACCCTGC